>CAJUQD010000055.1 GCA_910588105.1 uncultured Oscillospiraceae bacterium
GCCGGTGGTGCCCGCCGCCCCGGTGGCGCCCGTCGCTCCGGTGGTGCCCGTCGGCCCGGTGGGGCCGCCCGCGGGGCCGGCAGGGCCGGTGGGCCCAGTGGGGCCGGCGGGACCCTGCATCGGGGATGCGGTAAGCGCCCCCTGCATCTTGGCCTTCAAAAACAGCTGGTTCTGCACGGCGGTCTCCAACAGGCCCCGAACACTCTCGTTGGCGGCCAGCACCTCGCTCACCGTGGCCGGAGGGCCGCTGAGGCCCGGGATGGTGCCCAGGATATATTGCAGCTTCTCGCCCTCGGCGTTCAGGATATGGCTCAGTCCCAGCTCCTCCATGGCGATGGAGGAGAGAATCTGGTTGACCGCATCCTCCCGCTGGATGGGCGGATCCACATTAGGAAAACTTGGCATGGACATAAAAACGTGTCTCCTTTCAAGCCTGGGGGCCCAGGCCGGGGTGCGCCGGAACGGCGGCGCAAACCAACAGGTTCTCCCAGGCAAAGCGCCCACGGCATCCTATGCGCCATCTTTCCGGCAGGTTCTGGGCGGAACAGGACGATTTCAGACGCATAGGATGGGGCGGCGGCATGGGAGAGACCCTGCCGCACAACCCGACCCGGCCTGCCGCCGGAGCGGCACAATGGAGTAACTGATATGTCAATGCCTTCTTTTCCCCAAAACGGGGCGGATTTAACCCGGGAGGAAGCCCTGACCATGATTATCGCTTCCATCGCCATGGAAGAGCTGGCCCTGAGCCACATCATCAACGCTGAGGGCGAGAAGCTGCAATACATTCTGGGCACCCTGCCCGGAACGAAGCCCTGTGCCTGTCCCCAGGATGTGTTGGCGGTAAATAAAAGCGTGGCCTCCCTGCTGGACGTGGTGGCTCAGAACCAGATGCTGCTGAAAAGCAAACTGGAAAAGGTGTTGGAGGCCTGTCCCCCGCCTTGCCCCACACCCTGTCCCCCACCCCATGGCCCGTGTCCGCCGCCTTTTGGGCCAAGGCCCTGTCCTCCCCCCTGCTCGCCGGCCTCCCCCCCATTCTGCCCACCCCCCTGCCGGCAGGAATGCTGTCCGCCGCCATACGGGCCGGGGACCGACACCAAGTGCGCCCTCCATCTGGCGGAGCGGCAGGCAGGATTTCTGTGGACCCCGGGGTGCCGCCTGCCTTGGCGGCAGCAGTCCAGGTGCGGGGAGCGCATCCTCTGGAACGGGTGCAATCCAACCCAGATCCGGCTGGAGCCGCAAAGGACATATGCGGTTCGGTGTACGCTGGCCGTTCGCGCCATGCCCCCGGCAAAGGGGGAAGGGATCATTCAGGTCAGGCAGACCCCTTGCGGGGCATTTGCAGAAACGCAGCCCCTGCGGTTCGCCTTGGAGCGCATGGCGGATAATCCCCAGTCCCTGCAATATGCCGTCGTGCTCCATCCCCGCACAGGTTGCCCCGGCACAGCGGAGCTGTCCCTGGTGCTGGATGCCCGGAACGCCTTGTGCGTGGAGCGGGCGTCCATGGATGTGGTGGAGTTCTGAATAAAGAAGCTGTGCCAATAGCCTCCGAACGCATCTTCGCGGCTATTGGCACAGCTTCTATTCGCAATATAATTTTGAGACGGCCCAGAATCGGTCAAGGCATTTTTCACAGCCCGCTTATCTCTGAATTATGATCTCCCTGCTGTCGCCATTCACTATGCCCTTGGACACAACCTCAGCCCCCGTATACCTTTCCAGCAGTCCGGCCAGCTCGTCCAAGGCGGCCTTCAAATCATCCAGCCGCTCCGGCTCCACACACTCCATTGCGATAAATTCGGCGGCGGTGGCATCGTTCACCGCGGTGCGCCTGCCGTCCCGCCAGTTCCAGCAGCGGCACACCGCGCCTGCGGCATCGTAGTAAGCCAGCTCCCCTGGCCGGGGCGGATCGGGTTCATCTGCGCCAATGGGCAGGAAGTCCTCCCCGCCCGCCATCACGCCTAAATGCAGGTCGCCGTCAAAAGCCTCCATATCCTCCGCCCCGATGGGCAGGGCGTACTTCAGCGAGACGGCATTGGTGATGTCCACCGTGGGGGCAATCGTCCCCACAGGCTCCCCCTTGGACACCCGCTTCAGCAGCGCCTCAATGGAGCAGCGGGCGCCCTTTTTGGTGGGAAATTTCTGATATGCCTCCCTCCACACCGCCACCGGCCGGTTCTGGGACAGGGCCACGCCTTCGTCCAGGTGGGACAGCGCGGTGCTGTTGGCGTTTTTCAGCAGCTCCGCCACTTCTGCGGCCTGGTCTGGGGAGAGCCGGACGGCCCCGTTGATGCCGGTTACGGAGAGGACGCCGATGGCCGCATTCGGAAACAACTCCCAAAAAGAGGGATCCGCAATAAATTTTTTCATGATTTCTTCCTCCTAAAAATATTTCTTTCGTACCGGCCTTGGGCTCCCGCCGCCAGCCGGATACTTACGCCGCAGCTTCTTTCCTAGGCGCCGTTTGAAAATTGGCAATATGCCCAGCGGCAAGGAATTTTTTCGCCGGGCGAGGCGATTTGGCGCAGAAATACTTTGTGTATTTCAAGGCAAAGCAACGCAGCTCGGCGGAAAAAGGCCCGCCGATTGGGCGTGTTGACAATTTTCAAACAAGCCCTAGTCATGCGTGGCCGGACAGCTTCAGCACCTACCCTGCCATAATCCCCTTGATATGGCTTCGGCCCCTGTGTCTCCGCGCGCAATGCGCACACCCGCCCTCCGTCCCAAAAAATATAACGCCAGCCCCCTATCTTCTGTGGCCTAACGATAGAAGGTCTGGCGTTCTCCCTTTACCCGGCGGCAAAAGGGTTCCCATCTGTTATTATGAATTTTAGTGTATCATACCACGGGCCAAGTGAAAAGTCAATCGGTTTTATGTCCCTTGGCATACGCCCCTCTGGGATTCGGGCACAGGCAATTCCCTTCCATCGAAACCGCTGTCATGATTGAACACTTGGCCACCGGGCGGGCCCCGCCGGAAAATCCCCCTTGACTTTTTTCCACCCATATCGTAGCCTAATGGTAGACTATTCCCAGGAGGTGCCGGCGATGGCAAATTTTACCCGGAAGGCAATTAAAGAAGCCTTCCTCAAGCTGCTCAACCAGCGGCCTTTGAGCCAGATCACCGTGAAGGATATCGTGGAGGACTGCGGCATTAACCGCAATTCTTTTTATTACCACTTTGAGGATCTGCCCGCCTTGGTGGAGGAGATGGTGGGGGAGCAGATGCAAAACCTCATCCAAAAGCATCCCACTGTGTCCTCCGTGGAGGAGTGCGCCGACGCCGTCATCGAGCTGGTGATGGAAAACCGCCGGGCCGTCTACCACATTTATAACTCCCTGAGCCGGGACGTGTTCGAGCGGCATCTCATGGACGGCTGCGGCTACATCGTGTCCACCTACCTGAAGGCGGAGTTCGCCGGAAAGCCCATAACCCCGGCGGATCTGGACGCCCTCATCCGGCTGCACAAGTGCGCCTGCTTCGGCTCAGTGATCGACTGGCTCAACGGCGGCATGAAGGATGATATCGCGGACTACTTCCGCCGGGTGTGCGCCCTGCAAAAGAGCGGTTTGGAGCGCTTGGAGCGCTGAACCATACTCCCCCCAACACGGAACCCCTCCGTGCCCGGTTTTTAGGCACGGGGTGGTCCCGTGTCTGAATTTCAGACAGCTTGATCCCCGTGCCTGTTTTTTGGGCACGGGGACTTTTTCTGCCCATGGTAAGCGCGCCGCCGCCCTGCTATACTCACCATCACAAGGAAAAACAAGGAGGTGTGAATCTTGAAAACCCGCTGTACCATCCCCATGTGGGTGGCCAAAACCGGCTACATCGTCATGTCCCTGGTGTTCTGCGCCGCCGGGATCGCCTGCATCGCCAATCCCGGCCTGTCCGCGGCCGTCATCGGCCGGGTACTGGGGGCGGCCATGATCCTGTTCGGCGCCGTCAAGCTGGTGGGCTACTGCTCCCGGGACCTGTACCGCCTGGCCTTCCAGTACGATTTGGGCTTCGGGCTGCTGCTCATCGCCCTGGGGGCGCTGGTGCTGCTCCGGCCGGCCGGGGTGCTGGACTTCCTGTTCACCGCCCTGGGCATCGCCGTCCTCACCGACGGACTCTACAAGGTGCAGATCGCCGTGGACGCCAAGCGCTTCGGCATCCCTACCTGGTGGCTGACCCTGGCGCTGGCTGTAGCCGCCGGCCTCATCGGGCTGGCCCTGGTATTCCGGCCCTGGGACAGCGCCCGGCTGCTCACCATCCTGCTGGGCACCGCCCTGCTGGCGGAGGGCATTTTGAACCTGTGCGTGGCGGTGTGCACGGTGAAAATCGTGAACCACCAGCAGCCCGACGTCATTGAAGTCACCTCTTATGAGGTGGAAGATTTGTAACCGACTGTGACAGAAAGGACGTATGCTGTATGAAATTCTCCAAAGCGGTGGTCAAGTGCCGCGTCCCCATCCTGATCCTGGCCCTGCTGCTGATGATCCCCTCGGCGCTTGGCATGGCGGCCACAAGGGTCAACTACGATATGCTCAACTATCTGCCCGGGGACATGGACACCGTCATCGGCCAGAACGAGCTGCTGGACGGCTTCCACAAAGGGGCCTTCTCCTTCCTGATCCTGGAGGATATGCCCGCCAAGGACGTCGCAGCCCTGAAAAAGCAGGTGGAGCGGGTGGACCATGTGGACACCGTGCTGTGGTATGACAGCCTCCTGGACATTTCCGCCCCCATGGAGCTGCTGCCCGACAAGCTCTACGACGCGTTCAACGCCGGGAACGCCACCATGATGGCGGTGTTCTTCGACACCTCCACCTCCTCCGATCTCACCATGGACGCCATCCGGGAGATTCGCGCCCTGGCCGGGGAGAGGTGCTTTGTCTCCGGTATGTCCGCCCTGGTCACCGACCTGAAGGACCTGTGCGAGGAGGAGGAGCCCATCTATGTGGGCATCGCCGTGGCCCTGGCCTGCGCGGCCATGCTGCTCCTGCTGGACAGCTGGCTGGTGCCCTTCGTGTTTCTGGCCAGCATCGGCATGATGGTCCTGATGAACTTGGGCTCCAACTACTTCCTGGGCGAAATTTCCTACATCACCAAGGCCCTGTCCGCCGTCCTCCAGCTGGCCGTCACCATGGACTACTCCATCTTCCTGTGGAACAGCTACAACGAGCAGCGGCGGCGCTATGACGACAACAAGGAAGCCATGGCCCGGGCCATCCAGGCCACCCTGACCTCGGTGCTAGGCTCCTCCATCACCACCGTGGCGGGCTTCATCTCCCTGTGCTTCATGTCCTTCACCATGGGCCGGGATCTGGGTATCGTCATGGCAAAGGGCGTGCTGCTGGGTGTGCTGGGCTGCGTCACCGTGCTGCCCGCCCTCATCCTGGTGTTCGACAAGCCCCTGCAAAAAACCCGGCACCGCTCCCTCATCCCCAACATGGATAAGCTGGCCGGGGGCGTAGTAAAGGTGTTCCCCGTGTTCCTGGCGGTGTTCGCCCTCGTCGTGCCCCCCGCCCTGTACGGATACAACCGGACCAACGGCGAGGTCTATTATGACATGGGCCAATGCCTGCCCGAGGATATGGAGTACGTCATCGCCGAGGGCAAGCTCCGGGACGAGTTTAACATCGCCTCCACCCATATGCTGCTGGTGGACGCCGGCCTGCCTGCCAAGCAGGTGCGCTCCATGGTAGACGAAATGGAGGCCGTGGACGGCGTGAAGTACGTGCTGGGCATGGAGTCCGTGGTGGGCTCCCGGATTCCCGAGGAGTTCCTGCCGGAGTCCGTTACCTCTATGTTGAAAAGCGACAACTGGCGCTTGTTGCTCATCAACTCTGAATACAAGGTAGCCAGCGACGCGGTGAACACCCAAATCGGCCAGCTTAACGGCATCCTAAAAAAGTACGACCAGGGCGGTTTGCTTATCGGCGAGGCCCCCTGTATGCGGGACATGATTGAGACCACCGACCACGACTTCAAAATGGTCAACGCCGTGTCCATCATCGCAATCTTCCTCATCATCGCCATCGTGGAAAAGAGCTTCACCCTGCCCTTCATCCTCATAGCGGTCATCGAGGCGGCCATCTTCGTCAACCTTGGCCTGCCCCACTACCTGGGCCAGAGCCTGCCCTTCATCGCCCCCATCTGTATCAGCACCATTCAATTGGGGGCCACGGTGGACTACGCCATCCTCATGACCACCCGCTACAAAGCGGAGCGCATCGGCGGCGCGGACAAAAAAGAGGCGGTGCACACCGCCCTGTCCACCTCCATCCCCTCCGTCATCGTGTCCGGCATGGGGCTATTCGCCGCCACCTTCGGCGTAGCCCTGTACTCCGAGATCGACATTATCAGCTCCATGTGTATGCTCATGGCCCGGGGGGCCCTCATCAGCATGGCGTCCGTCATCTTCACCCTGCCCGCTTTGCTGCTGCTGTGCGATAAGCTCATCTGCGCCACCACCGCCGGCATGAAGCAGTCTAAACACCCCAAAATTTCCAATCAGGAGGTCTATGCAAAATGAAAAAGCCTGTTGTAAAGGTTATGTCCCTTACTGTGTGCGCGGTTCTGACCCTGGGGAGCCTGGGCGGCACGGTATACGCCATGAACACCGCCGGAAATCCTGCCCCGGTAGAATCCGCTCCGACCACAACCGCCGCCAAGGCCGCCCCCGCTGGGGAGAAAAACATCAAGGACGAAACCGTGTACGTCCTGGCCCGCGCCGACGGCTCCGTGGAAAAGATCATCGTCAGCGACTGGGTACAGAATACCCGGGGCGGCGATACCATCCACGACGTGACCCAGCTCACCGATATTGAAAATGTGAAGGGTAACGAGACCTATACCCTGGACGGGGACAACACCTGCGTGTGGGACGCCCGGGGGAACGACATCTATTACCAGGGCTCCATCGACCGGGAGCTGCCCGTATCGGTGACGGTGTCCTATGCCCTGGACGGCGCGCCCATCACCCCCGAGGAGCTGGCGGGTAAGAGCGGCAAAGTCGCCATCCGCTTCGACTACGCCAACCATCAGTATGAGATGGTGGGCATCGGCGGGAAGCAGGAGAAGATCTACGTCCCCTTCGCCATACTCACCGGGGTGGTGCTGGACAACGATGTGTTTGCCAACGTGTCTGTCTCCAACGGCAAGATCGTCAACGACGGGGACCGCACCATCGTGGCGGGGCTGGCCCTCCCCGGCCTCCAGGACAGCCTGGGGCTGGGCCGGGATGCCCTGGAGCTGCCCGAGTATGTGGAAATCACCGCCGATGTGGAGGGCTTTGCGTTGGAGACCACCGTCACATTGGTGGCCAACGGGCTGTTCAGCGGGGAGCTGGACGGAAATGAAAAGCTGGACGAATTGGATGATTTGGACGGCAAGCTGGACGAACTCACCAATGCCATGGAGCAGCTGATGGACGGCTCCTCCCGGCTATATGACGGGCTTTGCGCCCTGCTGGACAGCTCCAAGGAGCTGGTGGCGGGCATCGACCAGCTGGCGGCTGGGGCCGCCCAGCTCAAACAGGGTGCAGACAGCCTGAGCGCCGGGGCGGGCCGGCTCCAGAGCGGCGCCGCCGCCCTCAGCCAAGGGCTTGACCAGCTGGCCGGGCAGAACGACACCCTGAACGGCGGCGCGGCCCAGGTGTTCCAATCCCTGCTGGCTTCCGCCAGCGCCCAGCTCCAAGCCGCCGGGTTGCAGACCCCTGAACTGACGGCAGAAAACTACGCCCAGGTGTTGGAGGGCGTCATCGCCTCCGCCGGGGATTCCCCCGCCGGGCAGCAGGCAGCGGCGCTGAAAGCCTCCCTGGACAGCTACAACGGCTTCTATCAGGGCCTCCGGCAGTACACCGCCGGGGTGGCCCAGGCCCAAGCCGGGGCCGCGGAATTGAACACCGGCATCGGCACGGTGAAGAACGGCGCGGATTCCCTGTCCGCCGGGGCGGGCCAGCTCTATGACGGCATCCTCACCATGAAAAACAGCGCGCCCGCCCTCATCGACGGCGTGACCCAGCTGCGGGACGGGGCCATGGAGCTGTCCGACGGCCTGCTGGAGTTCAACGAAAAGGGTGTGCAGAAGCTGGCGGACGCCTTCGGCGGCGGCCTGGACGAACTCATGGACCGGGTGGACGCGGTGAAGGCCGTGTCGGAGCGGTACAATTCCTTCTCCGGCATCGGCGATGATATGGACGGCCAAGTGAAGTTCGTGTGGCGCACGCAGTCGGTGCGGGCTGAGGATTGAGGCGCTGGCACATTGTTCCTGCTCCCTGGTTCTTTGGAACGCGCGTTCACAAGCCCAGATGGCGGCCGGTTCTTTCCCGTCCGGCAAAGAACCCCCGCCGGCTTCAGCAGAAGCCGGCGGGGGTTTGCTTTGTCCCAGCTCCGAGGTGCCCGCGATCACCCTGACGGCCCAGTCTGTGGGGTTGCCGGTATTGGCACCGTCCATGTTTATAGAGAACGGAGACGAGCATATCCCGTGTGGGCCGGCTGGCAGCGGGGACGGCACCTTGATCCGCATGATAGATGCGGCCGTTGGCAAAATACCAGTCGACGGGCCCGGCGCTGGCGGGAGGCTCGGCCCAACCGGGGCTTCCGCCGGTGCAGGTCTGGACACAAGAGATCGTCAGCTCCACGCTGCGGTGTGACTGATGGAATAGCTGCCGCCCTGGCTGTCAAAGGTAACGGTGAACTCCTTGACAGGACCGGGCGTGCCCCCGTTCTGCTTCCAGCGGACGTACATGGTGGCGTCCCGCGTGACAACGGTGTCCTTGCCCACCTGCCCTCCCCCCTCCTCGGCTGTGAACCAGCCTCGAAGGTGTAGCCCTCGCGGGTGGGTGTGGGCGGATCGGCCAGACAGCCCACCAAGGTGTTGGAGACCGGGGATATCAGGTTGACCAGCCCGTCCCCCAGCTGGAAGGCCAGAACCGCAGACTGCCGGGACAGGGGGAGGGCGTCGGCCAGGGGGACCATCAGCGGCATGGCACCAGGCGCAGGGCGGCGGCCAACGCAATGGTCAGCGCACCGGGGCCCATTTTCCGGCACCCCGCCACCAGCGAGGCGCAGATCCGATTCCCGTCAAACCCGGCGGCGAGGCCGCTCAGGATCCCCAGCACCAGGAAAGCGGCGGCGATCTCGCCCGCCCCCAGACCCCCAGCGCCAGCGCCCCCAGCAGCAGCGCCAGCACCGCCCCCTGCCGCGCCCACGGAAAAGCGGTCAGTCCCATGGTAAAGCCGAACACGGAAAAGATCCCCCACAAAGGCCGGGACAATCCAGATCCGCCCCCACCTGGCCCGCCGGACTACCCAGGCGCACAAGGCGGCCACCGCGTCGCTGGACAGGGCCTCGAAAATCAGCAGGGGAAGCCGCCAGGGCGCCACCGGGGAGGGCTCGGTGTAGGCAAAGCTGCCGGGGACCACCACCGTCTGCCCCGCCGCCCCGTCGAAAACCCGCTCGTAGCAGCCGGAGGGGATCAGCCAGGTCAATGCCGAGGCCGCCAGCAGCATCGCCGGCAGGATCAGGAAAACACGGGGTGCCCGCCGCCCTTCATCAGCCCGGCTCATCCGGGCTGCCCTCCCTGACCCGGCGGAGGCGGGGGTGGGCAGGGCGCCCGGGGCCAGCAGCCCCTCCACCGCCTCTATCCCGGCGCGCATGGTGTCGGACGCGTGGCCCACCCGGATGATACGGGGACGCAGTCCCAGCCCCTCCATGGCCTGGGTAAGCCCCTCCTCCTTTTGCGTAATGGTGCGGTTCTCCGGGCCGCAGGTCAGCAGGGCGATGTCCCTGTGGCACAGGCCGGCAAGGTGCTCCACCGCCAGCGCCCCGCTGCGGCGGTAGTCGCACAGGAGGACGCGCTCCTTGGTGGCGGCGGAAATATCAGGGGCATCCCGCACGGCCTTGGATACGGCCACATGGGACAGCCCCGCCGCCTGCCCGATGGTTTTCTGGGTTGGGCCGGTTCGGCATCGCCTACCATCCCCCAATCATCAGTATCATCATTCCACCTTAACCAGTGAGACCGGACGCTCCTTGGGCTCTTCCAAGCTCTCGCGGTGCCAGCGTCCACAGATGGAAAAAACCTTTTTCACAATCCCCCGCTCCTCCGGGCTCATGCTGTCCAGCAGGTCAAACAATTCACGGAAAACCGTCGCCCTCATCTGCCGGGAATAGTGCGCATACTCCTCCAGCCCCAGGGGTGAAGCCATGAGTATGATATCCTTTCGGTTCCCCACCTTGTGGTATTTCTCCAGCAGGCCCTTGTCCACCAGCTTGCGCACATACTTGGAGAGGGTGGCCTGGCTGAGGCCAAGCTGCTCGGCGTACCATTTCATATTTTTGTGCTGCTCGGCATATTCCAGAATATGCTCCATGATCTGCACTTCATAGGGGGAAAAGCGGACCTTGTCGCCAAAAAGCTCCATCTTGCAGATTTGGGAATAGCCGTTGGCGGAGCGGTAGAAGTCCCCGACAATATCACGGTACTCACCCATCCATTCCAGCTTCATCTCGCGCTGCCCTCCCTTCTTCTTTATCACTGATTTATTATATCACACGAGAAAGGAGCTGTAAACCGGCATATTTTTAGCGATTTTTAACAAGGCAGCATATGCTTTTTTGTGTAGAATAAATGCTTGCTAACAGAAATCATTTATTTTATACTGTAAACAGCAGTTCCACCCGCCGTAAAAAACCATGTTTGAAGAGAGGAGATTGTTGTTTCATGGAAAAAACCAAAAGAACAGCACAAATTGCCCTGTGCCTGTCCCTGGTGCTGATGCTGCTGTGCGGCATAGCCGTAAGCGCCGTGCAGACCAGCGGCGGCAAGGTGGTCATGCGTGAGCTGGCCATTGAGACCGACAGCGGCTACACCATGTCGGCCTATCTGCTGATACCCAAGGCGGCCACGGCGGATAACCCCGCCCCCGCCATTGTCACAAGCCACGGATATCTGAACAACAAGGAAATGACCGACGCAAACTATGTGGAGCTGGCCCGCCGTGGCTTCGTGGTCCTGGCCATTGACCAGCCCGACCACGGCGACTCGGACGTGACCCCGGACTTCTTCATCCTCGCGCCGGACGGCGTGTACCAAGGCGCCCTTGCCCTGAGCCGGATGCCCTTCGTGGACCGCTCCCGCATCGGCGTGACCGGCCACTCCATGGGCAGCTGGTCCGTCAACGCCGCCATTCAGGCGGACAACCTGAACGAGACTCCGCTGATCGCCGCCGCCCTGATCCACTGCAACGACCCCCTGTACCAGGACGCCGCCGGCAATTTTGCCAATCCCTACGGCAGCCGTGACGTGGCGGTGATCTCCGCCATCTACGACGAATTTTTCGGAACCTCTGTCAGCGCGGACGGCAAGCCCCTCAGCTCCCCCTACTTCATGGAGACCGCCACCGCCCAGACCTTCCTGAACTTCGGCCGCGACCCCGCCCAGTCGGAGGTCCGTGAGGCATACACTGAGTATCGTGAGGATGTGGACGGCAAGGACACCCTGCGCATCATCTACCGCCCCCCCATCATCCACCCCTGGTCCCACTTCTCCGCGCGCTCCGAGTCCTATATCTGCGACTTCTTCTCCAAGACCCTGGGCGCGCCCAATCCCATCGAACCCACCAACCAGGTCTGGCAGTGGAAGGAAGCCTTCAACTTTGTGGGCGTGATCGGCTTTGCGCTCTTCCTGTGCTCCTTCACCACGCTGCTGCTCTTTACCCCCACCTTCGCCTGCCTCCGCGCGGAGGAGGCCGTCAAACCCATGCGGGTCAAGGATAAGACGGGAATGCTTTGGTTCTGGCTGTCCTTGCTGGCGGGCGCGGTATTCGGCAGTCTGGTCTACCTCACCCTGGTAAGCATGGGCAACTCCATGGCGGTGGCCCAGGGCGAGGCCATGGGCCTGGGGCTCTGGTCCACCGCCTGCGGCCTATTCACCATCCTCAGCATGGCCACCTACTACTTTGCCTATGGCAAGAAGAACGGCCTGGATCTAGCGGAGCGGGGCGTGAAGCTGCCCCTGAAGAAGCTGGGGCTGAGCGTCCTGCTGGCGCTTATCGTCGTCACCGTCGGCTATGGCCTGGTATTTGTGGAGGACTATTTCTTCCTCGCGGACTTCCGCCTCTGGACCCTTGCCATCAAGGCCTTCGAGGCGCCCATCCTGCGCTACCTGCCCTATGTGCTGCTCTTCTTCACCTATTACATCGCAAGCTCCGTCGCCACCAACTGCTTCAACTACAACAGCATCGGCGGCAAGGCCAACGGCTTGATCTGCGCCCTGTTCGCGGCGGCGCCCGCGCTGATCCTGCCCTGGATCCAGTACATCACCTACTACACGACCAACCATATGATGTGGTTCCAGAAAACCATGGCCGACCCGAACTACCCCATGTTCGTCCTCTGGCTCTTCCCCATCGTGCTGATCCTCTTCGGCTCCACGCTGATCACCCGCGTGATCTACAAGACCACCAAGAACCCCTATATTGCCGGCATCATCAACGCCCTCATCGTCGGCATTCTCACCATCACCAACACCTGCACAGTCTTTGTCGGGTGACCAAACGGCAGGGCGTCAAAGCAGGGCAAGCGGGAAGCCGCTTGCCCTGCTTTTCTTCACCCCTGCGAAGCTCTACCGCGTCAGCAGCCAAGCTGGTTGCGGATATCCAGATAGTACAGGAAGCGCTCCGTCATCAATCCGCCGGGCAGCTGCTTAACGGGGGTTATTCCATCTATAAAAGCGGCGTGGCGGGAATCCAGATCCTTGCGGTATACCACCTTTCCAGCCCGGTCAATTGAGATCAGCCCCTCATCAAACATTTTGTGGTGGTTTTCACAAAGCCACAGGCCGTTATCCCCGTCGGTGGCATGCGCAAGCTTTTCCTCCGGGGAGAGTCTGGCGGCCTTTTTGATTTCTGCGACAGGCCAAACGTGGGCTCCCTGGATCAGCTCGGGTATTTCGCATCCACATAACGCGCAGCGTTTCGGTCCCAGCCGTCCCAGCAGATTATAGATATACCGGGGGGACCGCAGGCTGTTGTTTATTTCAAAGCACTGCTTTTCCAGCTGCATATCTGTGGGTATGACCTTCACCTTGCCCATGCGCCCCAGCACATCCAAAGAGGCCGCCGGCAGTTCGGCCAGATCGCCCTCAAGCACTTCGTACAGCGTGACCCTTTGGCCCGCCTGCGCCAGCAGGGACAGCGCATAGCACATCATACTGGTCTCATATTTATTTGCCCCATAGGTTTTCCCATAGATATCATACTGGTTTGTGCTGCTTTTGGTAATATAAGTGGAGTTGTTGCTTCGATTTTTACCCGCATTTGCTTTCCGGGCGTGTATGATATCCTCTATGGAGGCAAACGCGGCAATGGGCAACGCTGTGCCGGCATTTAAAAACTCAAATCCCACCGTTTTCATCAAGCGGTACATCAGGATCTGGTAATCCGTCCCTGCGTTGCCTTGGGTATTCAAGAAATAGTAGTACAGCTTTTTTTGGGGGTATGGGTTGGAGTAGAACAGATTGAACGCGGTGGGCACGCTCTGGACGCTGGAATTGCGCCCGCCAATGTCCCGCTCCGAAAAACTGATGAAATACGCGGTATCCCGGTACTGCATAACGGCCATGCGTCCTTTATTGTAGCCGGTCGCGAGAAACTCGTCCTCATAATCGTTATCGGCATACATACAGGTGAATTTTTCGCAGCCGGTTATCCTGGCGCACACATCAGCTAAAACCTGGGGCGTGACCACGTCGTTGAAGTACTTGCCCGTCTGCTTTGACTTCTGCAAATTCTTCTTGATAACAAAATGGGGCTTATTTCGGTATGTCATAATTTAAAATCAGAACCTCCTTCCGTTTACTCCCGGATATGCCGGTGACCTCTCCCAGTTCAATCAAACGGTAGCCGTGCGCTTCAATCCATTGGAGCAGCGCGGTATTTTTCTTCCCCTTATGTTCAGCCACGTAGGACAGCATGAACGGGATGCCGCGTTCCGACAGCCTGTCGGCAAACGCAAACAGCTCCGCCTCAAGCGCCCCGTTCCACCCTTTGAACCCCCGCTTCCCGTCATTGTACGAGCCGGTGGTCAGCTGATAGGGCGGGTCCATGTAGACAAACGCATCCGCGCCGATCTCCCGCTCCATATCCCCGTAGGAAGCGCTTATAAACTGGCAGCTGCACTCTTTGATTTTTCTTGAGAAGCTGACCATTTTTTCCAGCACCTTGTCATTGAACCATCTCATGCCCACCGGGTTGTTGAACTCATAGCTGCTGTTAAAACGGATCTGCTGCTGGTAGCCATAGAGGATGACGGTAAACAGCAGGCGGGGGTCCCGCTCCTTCGCCGGCGCCGAATTATAGTCGTTGCGGGCGCGCTGGTAGCTTTCCGCCTTTGCCTTTTCCAGGCCGTAATGCTTGATTTGTTTTTTTACATACGATATATACTCGTACGTGTCGTTTTCCCTGAAGGATTTTATCAAATCCGTAATGAAGTGGTTGATATCGACATATTTAACGGTTTCACCCGGCATATTGATTCCGACGTTAAACCCGCCGCCGAACAGGTCATAAAATGTGCGGCGGCCGTCAACAACGTAGCTTTTGATTGCTGGGACAATTTTCACCTTATTGCCGGTGTAATTCAAGGGCGATTCGTAAACTACGTCATGCTCGTCCTTCTTTTCTATGAAAAAGAGGTATTCAAAGTGCTTCTTCCCGTTGCGGGATTTCCAATTCTGATACTTTTTATAGGGTATTTTTTTACAGTCGTATGTGCCCTCCTTTCCATACCGCTTCAGCGTGGCCTCAATGAACTCTTTTGACATGAAGCCATCATTGTTATAGCTGAAAACAATATACTTTGCCTTTGTTTTTGCAATCACCTTGTCAAACAAAATATGGCACTTGATGTCTTTGGACCAATCGCTTCTCATGGGGGCCGTCTTTCTCGACCCCGTCACCGCGCTGATTGCCGGCTGGTCATCCAATACCAGCGTCTCCAGAAGATGATATTGCGTTCCATATTGGTTTTGCGTATAGGGGGGGTCAAGATAAAGTATATCGCACTCCACATCGGAGATGATATCCTCAATCTTTTGCGTATAAGCCGTCAAACCGCCGCAAAGCGCCTGGGCGGCATCTACCCGTTCGAAAACAATGGGCTTCAACGCCCGGGCATCCCATTTTTTCAGAAACGCGCCATATACGCCCGCCGTGTTGGAAACCCCGGAAACTGATTCAATGAGGCAGGCCAGGAGGTATTTGTACTCATCTTCCGATATAAGCCCATCCCGCTTCCATTGCTCTATCTGCCAACGGAAGTAATCTATTCGGCCTGCGTTTTTCTGGGTGAAATACATTCTGGAAGAATTTCCGGGAGAGTAATTATTGAAGATAAACCCGTGCCGTGACTCGCAGCTCCCGTTCAGGTACACGAATGGGTCCACCCCCAGCTTCTTGAACCGGCAGGAATGGGCGCATATCCGGCCCCAGGAATATGTAACCGCCCAGGAGAGGTTATCATTCAAAATAATCCTGTAATACTTCTTAAAATAGTCGGCTACCGAGCCGGTGCCGCAGAAGGCGTCAAACAAAGTGAGGCCGTTCTGCAGCAGGCCCTTTTTCCGCAGCAGCCGCTCAACATCAGGTAAGATAGCTGTTTTATTGCCTAAAAATCTCATCTGAGCAATTCTCCGATTCCAAACAATATCATCTTTTTGTGATTGTACCATATTCGAAGCGGAAAGTACAGGAAAATGTATTACCGCTGATTGACTGGGAATTGGGGGTATCGGCCTTGGCGGCCATGCCCGGGCATGAAAAAAGCCGCCTTTCCCATATAGAAAAGGCGGCCGTCCGTTTTAAAAACTATAATTTGGATAATACGGCGCCTATATCCGCATCCAAGCAAATACTTCGCCCTCCGATTTCTCCCGGGGCATACGCCTGCCCGCGGTTAGGCGCCGTTTGAAAATTGGCAATATGCCCAGCGGCAAGGAATTTTTTCGC
>CAJUQD010000056.1 GCA_910588105.1 uncultured Oscillospiraceae bacterium
CGTAGTAGTTGAACAGCTGGTAGTTGGTGCCCAGCTTGGCGTTGATCTTGCCCATGTAGCCCTCGACAATCTCGGGGATGGCGTCGTAGTACTTATTGCAGGCCTCGCGGTGCTGGAAGAAGATATCGCCGTTCTCGTGGGAGCCGCGCATCACGGGGCGCTCGGGGTTGAGGGCGCGGGCGCGGAAGTCCTCAACGGCCTTCCAGTCCACCATCTCGGCCAGGTCGTCGTAATCCCAGATGGCGACCTTCTGGATCTCGTGGGAGGTGCGGAAGCCGTCGAAGAAGTTCAGGAAGGGCACGCGGCCCTCGATGGCGGCCAGGTGGGCCACGGCGGCCAGGTCCATGACCTCCTGCACATTGCCCTCGGCCAGCATGGCGAAGCCGGTCTGGCGGCAGGCCATAACGTCGGAGTGGTCGCCGAAGATGTTCAGCGCGTGGCTGGCCACGGTGCGGGCGGACACATGGAACACACCGGGGAGCAGCTCGCCGGAGATCTTGTACATGTTGGGGATCATCAGCAGCAGGCCCTGGGAGGCGGTGTAGGTGGTGGTCAGGGCGCCGGCGGCCAGGGAGCCGTGGACGGTGCCGGCCGCGCCGGCCTCGGACTGCATCTCGATGACCTTGACGGGCTGGCCGAAGATATTCTTCCTCCCGGCGGCGGCCCACTGGTCCACGTTGTCCGCCATGGGGCTGGACGGCGTGATGGGATAGATGCCGGCCACCTCGGTAAAGGCGTAGGACACGTGGGCGGCGGCGGTATTGCCGTCCATAGTTTTGAACTTGCGTGCCATAGGCGTTTTCCTCCTTTTCATATGAGAACGTTCACCTATTCGGTTCGTTCCGTTTCGCGGTGAATAGTCTACCACATCCGTCCCGGTTTTGCAATTGGAAAAGCTCAATTTTTTGGTAAACTTTCTGGACAATTTGGCTTTCCAGCCCCTTCCAGCCCCGCCTTCCCCGCAGGTCTTGCGCAGCGGGGCAAATCATGGTAAAGTATTAAAAACCATACAGAGGAAAGGGGCGAGCGCCCATGGTATGCAATGTAACCTCCCTGGGACTGAACGGGGTAGAGGGCTATCCGGTGGCCGCCGAGTGCGCCCTGTCCCGCGGCCTGCCTGCCTTCGACGTGGTGGGCCTGCCCGACGCCGCCGTGAAAGAGGCCAGGGAGCGGGTGCGCTCGGCAATCAAATCCAGCGGCTTTGACTTCCCCGTCTCCCGCATCACCGTGAACCTGGCCCCCGCCGGCCGGCGCAAGGCGGGCACGGTGTACGACCTGCCCATTCTGGTGGGCATTTTGTGCGCGGGGGGCCAGCTCTCCCTGAAGGATGAACGGGACTCCGCCTTTTTGGGCGAGCTGTCCCTGGATGGGCGGCTGCGCCCGGTGCCCGGGGTGCTGCCCATGGCGCTGGCGGCCAAACGGGCGGGCATACGCCGCCTGTTCGTCCCCGCAGACAACGCCCCGGAGGCCACCCTGGCCGACGGGCTGGAGGTGCTGCCCGTCCATGCGGTGGGGGAACTGGCCCTCCACCTGTCCGGGGAACAGCCCATTGTCCCCGCCCGGCCCTGGCAGGACGGGCTTCCCCCCCTCCAGGGCCCGGACTTTTCCGAGGTGAAGGGCCAGGAGCAGGCCAAGCGGGCGCTGGAGGTGGCCGCCGCCGGGGGCCACCATGTGCTCATGTCGGGCTCTCCCGGCTCGGGCAAGTCCATGATGGCCAAGCGCTTGCCGTCCATACTGCCCGACATGACCCGGGCAGAGGCCCTGGCCTGCACGGAAATCTACTCGGTCATGGGCCTGACCAGCAGGGAGCGCCCCATGGTGCGCCGCCGCCCCTTCCGCGCCCCCCACCACACCATCTCCGCCGCCGGGATGACCGGGGGCGGGTCCACACCCCGGCCGGGGGAGATCTCCCTGGCCCACAACGGGGTTTTGTTCCTGGACGAGCTGCCCGAGTTCCATGCCGACGTGCTGGAGGTGCTCCGCCAGCCCCTGGAGGACGGGGTGGCCCAGATATCCCGGGTGTCCGGCTCTGTGACCTACCCCAGCCGGTTCATGCTGGTGTGCGCCATGAACCCGTGCAGGTGCGGCTGGTACGGCCATCCCTCGGGGCGCTGCACCTGCACGGAGCAGGCGGTGCGGCGCTACCTGTCCCGGCTGTCGGGGCCCATGCTGGACCGCATCGACATCTGTGTGGACGTGCCCCCCCTGGACTACGACGAGCTGTCCGGCAGCGCCCCCCCGGCGGAGCCCTCCGCCGCCATCCGGCAGCGGGTCAACGCCGCCCGCGCCGTCCAGACCGCCCGCTACGGCCCGGACGGCCCCGCCTGCAACGCCCAGATGGGGCCTAGGGAGCTGCGGGAGCACTGCAAGTTGGACGGGGAGTGCCAGCGGCTTATCCGGGGGGCCTATGACCGGCTGGGCCTTACCGCCCGGGGGTACGACCGCATCCTGCGGGTGGCCCGCACCATCGCCGACCTGGACGGGGAGGAAGCCATTGCCGCCCACCACCTCGCCGAGGCGCTGCAGTACAGGCCGCCCGAGCATTTGAGAGCGTAAAAAAGCTCCCCTGCCCATGGGCAGGGGAGCTTTTTCAAATTACGCTTCAGGACAGGGACAGCAGGCACAGGGCCAGGGTGAGGACCATGAACACGATGGCCACCCACTTGGTCATCTTGGCCAGGCGGGCGTCGGCAGTCTTGGCCTTGTTCTTGGACAGGAAGGTGTCAGCGCCGCCGGCGATAGCGCCGGACAGGCCGGCGCTCTTGCCGGACTGGAGCATGACGATGGCCACCAGGGCCAGGGACACGATGAAGTAAATGATGGACACGATGAGCTGGGGAGTGGTCATTTTAACTCAAATCCTTTCGGTGATGGCTTCGTAAAAGCGGGCAAGCCCCGCACAGGTATTAAGCATGATACCACACCCCGCGCCCAATTGCAAGCCTTTTCTTTCGTGCCGCGCCAACAGCCCCGCATATGTCAAACAGGCGGTTCACGTGAAACGCTTCCCCTACTTGTGGTAGAGCTGGCTGCCCTGGTAGCGGGGGGTGCATGTCAGGCGCAGGCCCAGCCTGGAATAGGTCCCGCTGTCCGCGACGGTGAGGATGACGGAGGAGTGGGCCTCACAGTCCCGCAACATGTCCAGGCTGTCCAGCGCCCGGGCGGCCAGGGGTACGGTGGCGGTGGAGATGGCCAGGGCGATGAGCACTTCGTCGCTGTGGAGCCGGGGGTTGCGGCTGCCCAGGTGGCCCACCTTCAGCGCCTGGATGGGCTCGATGGCCTCCCGGGCGATCAGGTGGGTCTTGCGTTGGATGCCCGCCAGCGCCTTGAGGGCATTGAGCAGGGCCGCGGCGGCGGCCCCCATCAGCTCGGAGGTCTTGCCCACCACCACCCGTCCGTCGGGCAGCTGGATTGCGGCGGCAGGCTCCCCCCGCTCCTCCGCCTTGTCCTCGGCGGCGCGGATGACGGGGCGCAGCTCCGGGCCCGCCTGGGCCTGCTTCATCAGCAGCTCCAGCTTGTAGACGATCTCATCGCTGCCCTGGCCCCGGCGGCGGTCGCACAGGGCGGCGTAGTACCTGCGGATGATCTCCTGCCTGGCCGCCGCGCATACGGCCTCATCGTCTATGATGCAGCTGCCCGCCATGTTCACCCCCATGTCGGTGGGGGATTTGTAGGGGCTCTCCCCCATGATCTCCCCAAACATGGCCTGGAGCACCGGGAACACCTCCACGTCCCGGTTATAGTTCACCGTGGTCTCTCCATAGGCCTGGAGGTGGAAGGGGTCGATCATGTTCACGTCGTTCAAATCGGCGGTGGCCGCCTCGTAAGCCAGGTTTACCGGGTGCTTGAGGGGCAGGTTCCAGGTGGGGAAGGTCTCAAACTTGGCGTACCCCGCCCGCACCCCCCGGATGTGGTGGTGGTAGAGCTGGGACAGGCAGGTGGCCATTTTCCCTGACCCGGGGCCGGGGGCAGTGACCACCACAAGGGGCCTTTCCGTCTCAATGTAGTCATTTTTGCCGAAGCCGTCCTCCGACACGATGCGCCCCACGTCATGGGGGTAGCCGGGGATGGGATAGTGGAGGTATACCTTCACCCCAAACCCCTCCAGCCGCCGCTTGAACGCGTCCGCCGCCGGCTGGCCGGCGTACTGGGTGATGGTGACGCTGCCCACGTGCAGCCCCTCCCCCCGGAAGGTGTCGATGAGGCGCAGCACATCCTCCTCATAGGTGATGCCCAGGTCCCCCCGCACCTTGTTCTGCTCGATGGCGGCGGCGTTGATGACCACCACCACCTCCACGCTGTCCTTCAGCGCCAGCAGCATTCGGATCTTGCTGTCCGGGGCAAAGCCGGGCAGCACCCGGGCCGCGTGGTAGTCGTCAAACAGCTTTCCGCCGAACTCCAGGTACAGCTTTCCGCCGAATTGGCCGATGCGCTCCCGGATACGGGCGGACTGGGTTTCCACATAGCGCTGGTTGTCAAATCCGATCCCAATAGACATAAAATTGCAGGGCCGCGGCTCCCGCGTGCGGCCCCCTCCCCCTCTCGCCTGTGTATGCGTTCTCTCCCCAGATTTTAACACAATCCGGGGCAGGGGGCAAGGAAAATCTGTCCGCGCACGCGACCCGCCCGGGCGGGGGCGGGCCCGCCCTTGACACAGCCCCGCCGTCCCTGTAAAATAGGGGGACATCCGATGTAGAAAGCAAGGGACGCGTATGAAAGAGATCATCCTGCTCAAGCAGGGAGAGATGGTGCTCAAGGGCCTCAACCGCCGGGGCTTTGAGGAGAAAATGATGGGCAACGCCAAGCGGAGGCTGAAGAAATACGGCCCCTTCAAGGTCTACACCCGCCAGTCCGCCACCTATGTGGAGCCGCTGGACGATGCCTGCGACTTCGAGGGCGCCTGGACCGCCATGGGCAAGCTGTTCGGCGCGGTGGGCATATGCCGGGCCAGGGCCTGCCCCAAGGACAGGGACGCCATTGTGCAGTGCGCCGTGGACTACCTGGGGGACAAGCTGAGCTCCGCCAGATCCTTCAAGGTGGAGAGCAAGCGGGCGGACAAGAGCTTCCCCATGACCTCCATCCAGCTGTCCCAGTATGTGGGCGGCGAGCTCCACGACCGCTTCCCCCACCTGGCGGCGGACATGCACCACCCGGAGCTGACGGTTCATGTGGAGGTGCGGGACTTCGATGCCTACCTCCATGCCGACCCGGAGCCGGGGGCGGGGGGGCTGCCCGTTGGCATGGGGGGACGGGCGCTGTCCCTGCTGTCCGGCGGCATCGACTCCCCCGTGTCCTCCTGGATGGCCGCCAAACGGGGGGTCATTGTGGACATGATCCACTATTACTCCTACCCCTACACCTCCCCGGAGGCCAAGGAGAAGGTGCTGGAGCTGGCCCGGCTGCTGGTGCCCTACACGGGCAAGCAGTGCGTCCATGTGGTACCCTTCACCAAAATCCAGGAGGAGCTGCGCCGCGCCTGCCCCGAGGAGCTGTTCACCATCCTCATGCGCCGCTTCATGATGCGCATCGCCTGCCGGGTGGCCCAGAAGAACGGCATCCAGGCCCTGGTGACGGGGGAGTCGGTGGGCCAGGTGGCCAGCCAGACCCTGGAGGCCATGGTGTGCACCGACGCGGTGTGCACCGTGCCGGTGCTGCGCCCCCTGGTGGGGATGGACAAGGAGGAGATCGTCCGCATATCCCGGCGGATCGGCACCTTTGAGACCTCCATCCTGCCCTATGAGGACTGCTGCACCGTGTTCACACCCAAGCACCCCCGCACCAAGCCGAAGCCGGAGGAGCTGGAGGAGGCGGAAAAAGCGCTGGACGTGGACGGCCTGGTGGAGGAGGCGGTAAGCAGCATAGAGCGGGTGATTCTGGACCTGTAAAATCAGCCAAAATTGATTGATTTATGGTATGATATGCACATGACTGGGTACAGGATTGAGGCGGCGCCAAACTGACTGGCGCCGCGAACCCCGATGGCACTATGCCGAAGGAGCGGGCTATGAAACCTGATTTCAAAAAATGTTGCATATTCCTCGTCCTGCTGGCCGCAGCCGCAGTGCTCATTGTGCTGTTCATAAAATGGAATGAAGCAGATGTCAGCATCACCATTGGTTTTCCCGTGGAAGCAGGGGCGGTTGATTATACCAACTCCAAGCCCATTTCGGACAGGCGGACTGTAAACCTCATCCTGTTTGCCCTGCTGACTGGAAAATCCCTGGATGACTCCGCCGTACCGAATATGCCGCCGGACGCGGTTATGATGATACGGCCCAAAGAAGAAAATATTGGATACCCGTTCTCCATATGGCTGGATCAGACCAGCGTGATTTACGCAATGGGGACAGGCGATGACGCAACGGAATATCGGATTGTCAACAACCTGTCCGACGAGGAGTACCGTGTTTTGAACAGCATGATAGCAGCGAGAGGATAGGTGCTGTTTGAAAATTGCCGGCATACCATGGCCCTATGACAAAAGCCCATCCCGGGAGGGATGGGCTTTTGTTTATGCCAAGGCGGGGGCCGTGGCCTGGTAGATCCGGCAGTTCTCCTCCTCCATGGCGTCCAGCGCCGTGCGCAGGAACCTGGCGCCCCCGCTGCCGCAGCCAATCTCCACATAGTTCACCTGCTGGGGGTCCAGCTTCCGGGCCAGGGCCGCGCCGGTGGAGTAGTCCGCCCCCTTCAGGGTGGGCTGCCACACCGCGAAGCCATCCTGGGCCAGCGCATCCCGGCCCTCCCGGTCCAGATTGGGGGCCCCGGCCACCAGCGCGGGGCAGCGGGCGATGGCTGCCAGCAGCCCGCGCCCATCCGCCGCCTGGTCCATGCAGGCTTCCACATCCTCCCCCTCCAGAGACAGCCCTATGGTGTGGCCCGCACCCACCAGCCGGCGCACCAGGTCGTCCTGCTCCCGCAGCTGCTCCGGGGTGAACAGGAACAGCGCCCGCAGCCCGCGCCCCTCCGCCAGCCGGACGCACTCCTCCCCGTCGTCCCCCCAGAGCAGGGCAAGGTACAGCTCCCCCCCACTGGGCGGCTCAGACGCCTCCGCGCCACCGGAGGGGACAGGGTTCTCCCCCTCCCCCCTGCCGCCCGACTCCAGGTAGCGGCTCAGGCTGTCCGCCAGCTGGTTGTCCGCCGCGCTCACAAAGGACCGGTCGCTGAGGATGGCGGAGCTGCTGGTCAGCCGGATCAGGGTGCCGTGCCGGGTACTGGTGCGGGTGCAGCTGATGGTGCCGAAATAGTCGCACAGCCAGTCGATGGGCACGAAAACCGTGCCGTTGCGCACCATGGCCTGGGCGGACACCTCAGCGCCGGACAGGTCCTGGGCGTTGTTGGCCCGGGTGTCGAACACCACGCCCAGCTGCCCGTCTGTAACCAGCAGTGTGCGCTTGGTGGTGCTGTACATGGCGTTTACTCCCAGGTCGATGCCGGTGGCCTGGTAGGACAGCATAGTGTAGGGCACATACAGCACGCCCCCCACCGTGCGGGGCATGTTATCCGCCGTCAGGTCCAGCAGCACCCGCTCGTTCACCGCCATCAGGTTCACATTGCCCGGGGATGCGGAGGCGGACAGGCTCAATGCCCCCGCCAGCACCAGCGCGCACAGGGCAAGCGCCGCCGTCTTTTTCCACCGCCTCATACCGCCGTCCTCCTCGCCGTCGTGTGATAAATTGTTTCACGCTGCTCGCAACGGCTCAGCGCTTCTCTAACCACCGTCTTGCCATGTCCAGCGCGTGGTTGGCCGCCAGGGCGCGGATGCGGTCCCGCCGCGCCCCTGCGCCCGCCAGGTGCAGCTCCTTTGTCCAGCAACCGTCGGGGGCGGCCAGCGCGGTATAGACCAACCCAACCGGGTTGCCCCGCTCGTCCGGGTCCGGCCCCGCTACCCCGGTGACCGACACCGCCAGGTCGCAGCCCAGCGCCCGCCGGGCCCCCTGGGCCATCTGCTCCGCCACCTCGGCGCACACCGCGCCCTTTTCATCCAGCAGGGCTTGGGACACCCCCAGCACCCCGGCTTTTACCTCACAATGGTAGCTCACCACGCCCCCCTTGAACACCGACGCCGCACCGGGCACGTCGGTGATGCGCTTGGCGATGAGGCCTCCGGTGCAGCTCTCCGCCGTGCCCAGGGTGAGACCCCGTGCCCGGGCCCCTTCCAGCACCACCTGGGGCAGCCCCGACACGTCCGCGCCGTAGACAAGCTCCCCCAGCAGCCCGTGCACTTCCGCCTCTACCGGGGCGATGAGGGCGTCCGCCTCCTCCGGGGTATCCGCCTTGGCGGTGATGCGCAGCTCCACCTCCCCCTCCTTGGCGTAGGGGGCCAGGGTGGGATTTGTAAGCGCGTTCATCCGTTCCCGGAGGAGGGATTCCACCGCCGACTCTCCCATGCCGAACACCCGCAGGGTGCGGGAGCGGATGACCCCCTCGCTCAGCCGGGCCAGCCAAGGCAGCGCCCGCTCCCGGAACATGGGCAGGCACTCGCTGGGCGGGCCGGGGAGCATCACCACATAGGTCCCCCCCGCCTCAAAGGCGCAGCCGGGGGCGGTGCCCCAGGCGTTGTCCAGCACGCGGCACCCCTCGGGGAGGTATGCCTGCTGGAGGTTGTTGTCCGTCATCTCCTTGCCCATCCGGGCGAAAAAGTCCCTGATCGCCTGGGCGCACTCGGGATGGAACACCAGCTTTTTTCCAAAGCACCCGGCCAGGGTCTGCTTGGTCAGATCGTCGCAGGTGGGGCCCAGCCCGCCGGTGGTAATCATCACGTCCGCCCGGCCCCGGGCCAGCTCCACCGCAGCCCGCAGCCGCCCGGGGTTGTCCCCCACCACCGAGTGGTACAGAACGTTCAGCCCCAGGGACGACAGCTCCCGGCTGAGGGCCTGGGCGTCGGAATTGACAATGGAACCCAGCAGCAGCTCGGTGCCCACAGACAGGATTTCAACGGTATGGCTCATGGTTTGGCCTCCTTGCGGTTTCTGTTTCCCATTTTAGCCCCCTTCCCGCCCGCTGTCAAGGAAAAGGGCGCGGCGGCCATCTGCCAGCCCCTTGCATTTTGCCGCATAAAAGGATATAATATTTTGATTTGACTTTTCGAGGAGCGATCCAACCATGGTTATTGTTATGAAACCCGGCGTCAGCCAGGAAAAAATCCAGGCCCTTGTCACCCAGCTGGAGCGGGATCAGGGCGTCAAGGTGGGGATCACCAACGGCGTGGGCTGTTCCATCCTGGGGCTCGTCGGGGACACCGCCCATATCGACATGGGCAAGCTGTCCATGAACGACGACGTGGAGCGGGTCATGCGGGTACAGGAGCCCTATAAGAAGGCGAACCGCAAGTTCCACCCGGAGGACACGGTGGCGGACGTGTCCGGCGTGCCCATCGGCGGCGCGGGCCGGTTCACCGTCATCGCCGGCCCCTGCTCGGTGGAGAGCGAGGGGCAGATCGTGGAGGTGGCCCGGGATGTGAAGCAGGCGGGGGCCGCCCTGCTGCGGGGGGGCGCGTTCAAGCCCCGCACCTCCCCCTACTCCTTCCAGGGCATGGGCACCGACGCGCTGGAGCTGCTGCTGGAGGCCAAGGCCGCCACCGGCCTGCCCATCGTGTCCGAGATCATGGCCCCCCGGTACTGCGGGCTGTTTGAGGAAAAGGTGGACCTGGTGCAGATCGGCGCCCGGAACATGCAGAACTTCGACCTTTTGAAGGAGGTGGGCAGGCTGTCCAAGCCTGTGCTGCTCAAGCGGGGGCTCAGCAACACCTACGAGGAGTGGATCATGTCGGCGGAGTATATCATGGCCGCGGGCAATGAAAACGTGATTTTGTGCGAACGGGGGGTGCGCACCTTTGAGACCTTCACCCGCAACACCCTGGATCTGTCCGCCATCCCGGCCGTCCGCAAAATGAGCCACCTGCCCATCGTGGTGGATCCCTCCCACGCCGCAGGGATGTACTGGATGGTGGAGCCGCTGGCCATGGCCGCCGTGGCGGTGGGCGCGGACGGCCTCATGGTGGAGGTGCACAACGATCCCCCCTGCGCCAAGTGCGACGGGGCCCAGTCCCTCACCCCGGAGAAGTTCCGGCATCTCATGGGGAAGCTGAATCCGCTCATTGAGCTGATGGGGAAGAAATTGGTATAACGGCGGGCGGGGCAGGCCCGCCTCCGACAGAAAGGGGCATTTGACATGACAACCCTCACCGTGGCCCTGCCGGGCCGGGAGTACGACATTTTGATTCAGCGGGGCCTGCTCTCCCAGGCGGGGGAGCGGGTACGGGCCGTCCTGCCAAAGGCCCGCAAGCTGGCGGTGGTCACCGACAGTCATGTAGAACCCCTTTACAGTGCCCCGGTGCTGGACAGCCTGTCCGCCACCGGGTTTGACTGCCGTCTCTTTGTTGTCCCCGCCGGGGAGGAAAGCAAAAACCCTTCCCAGCTCGTCCGGCTCTGGGAGGGCTTCATGGACTTCGGCCTCACCCGCACTGACGGCGTCGCCGCCCTGGGGGGCGGCGTGGTGGGGGACCTGGCGGGCTTCGCCGCCGCCACCATCCTGCGGGGGGTGCCCTTCGTCCAGATCCCCACCACGCTGCTCTCCCAGGTGGATTCCTCTGTGGGCGGCAAGACCGCCATTGACCTGAAGGCGGGCAAGAACCTGGCCGGGGTGTTCTGCCAGCCCAAGCTGGTGCTCATGGACCCGGAGACGCTGGACACCCTGCCCCTGCCCGTGTTCATGGACGGTATGGCGGAGGTGGTGAAGTACGGCTGCATCTGGGACGAGGACTTCTTCCATTTTCTCGCCGGCCGGCCCTCCCGGCAGGCGCTGATGGCGGATATTGAACACATCCTGTATACCTGCTGCGATATCAAACGGAAAGTGGTCATGGAGGACGAGCTGGACACCGGCCTGCGGATGATCCTGAACTTCGGCCACACCCTGGGCCACGCCTACGAGCTGGCGGGCCATTACGTGGAGTGGACCCACGGCCAGGCGGTGGCCGCTGGCATGTGTGCCGCCGCCAGGCTGGGGGCCAGGCTGGGCACCCCTCCAGAGGTTCCCGAGCAGATCGAGGCCGCGCTGAGCGCCCTGGGCCTGCCCACCCGGATTTCCTGCTCCAAGTCAGACTACGCCGCCGCCGTCGGTCTGGACAAGAAGGGGGCGGGGGCGGACATCGCCCTCATCCTGCTGGATCAAATGGGACATGCCTCCCCCCACAAGCTGCCCAAGGCGGAACTACTGAAACGATTGGAGGCCCTGCAATGAACGTCACCATCACCCCCGGCCCGCTGTCCGGGGCCGTCACCCCGCCGCCCTCCAAATCCCAGGCCCACCGCCTGCTCATCGCCGCCGCCCTGGCGGACGGGGAGAGCACCATCACCAACGTGGGCCGCTCCCAGGACATTGAGGCCACCGTCAACTGTCTGGAGGAACTGGGCGCGGGGTTTTCCTGGGCGGGGAGCACCGTCACGGTGCGGGGCATGGGGGCCAATCCCATGTCCCCCCTGCGGCGGATGGCCTGCCCCCGACTGGCCTGTGGGGAAAGCGGTTCCACTTTACGCTTCTTGATCCCCGTGGCGTTGGCCGTTCGGGGGGGCGGCATTTTCACCGGCCGGGGGCGGCTGATGGAGCGGCCCCTCAAGCCCTACTTCGACCTCTTTGGCGAGAAAGGCATCTTTCATGAGTTCCAGGACGGCGCGCTCACCGTAACCGGGATGCTCACGCCGGGAACCTACCGGCTCCCCGGCGACGTGTCCTCCCAGTTCATCACCGGGCTGCTGTACGCCCTGCCCCTGCTGGAGGGGGAGAGCGAAATCGTCCTCACCACCCCGCTGGAGAGCCGGGGCTATGCGGATATGACGGTGGAGGCGCTGAGCCAGTTCGGCGTACGGGTGGAGACGCGGGAAAACGGCTGGCACATCCCAGGCGGGCAGCTGTACCGCCCCCGCTCCCTCGCTGTGGAGGCGGACTGGTCCCAGGCGGCGTTCTGGTACGCCGCCATGTACCTCTGGGATGTGGACGTGCAGGGGATGAACCCCCATTCCAGCCAGGGGGACCGGGTGATGGCCGACTATTTCGACCAGTTTTTCATGTGGGCGGACTCCTTCGATGTGTCCGGCTGCCCCGACCTGGCGCCACCCCTGGCCGTTATGGCGGCCCTGCGGGGGATGGGCCACACCCGGCTGGTCAACGCCGCCCGGCTGCGCATAAAGGAGAGCGACCGGCTGGCCTCCATCACGGCGGTGCTCAGCGCCTTGGGGGCCGATGTCGAGGAGGGCCCTGATTTCCTCAAAATTACTGGAAAGGAGCGGTTGGCCGGGGGGGTAGAGGTAGACAGCTTCAATGACCACCGTATCGCCATGATGGCCGCTATTGCCGCTACGCGCTGTAATCATCCCGTGACAATCAACGGCGCGGAATGCGTGTCCAAGTCTTACCCCAACTTCTGGGAGGAGTTTGAGCAGCTGGGGGGGGACATCCAGCGGCACTACGAGCTGTCGCTGGCCCCCATCGGGCCGGATAACTGGAAACAGGCCGCCCTGCTCACCACCGATGAGGCCCGCCTCAACCCCCTGGACCAGCAGTGGGTGACCAGCAACGCCTTTTCCCTGCTCCAGGCGGCCTATGATCCCGCCTGGACCTGCCGCCTGATCTGCTCCGACGGCAAGGCGGTGGGCTTCGCCTTCTTCGGGCTGTGGGAGGAGCGGGGAAACGTCCCCCTGCTGTGCCGCTATATGATCGACGTGGACTGCCAGGGCCGGGGGCTGGGGGCCCAGGCCCTCCCCCTGGTGCTGGGCGAGATGTACACCCTGTATGGGCCCAGGGAAATCTACCTCACCGTGGAGCCGGAGAATGTCCGGGCGGTGCGGCTGTATGAACGGTTTGGCTTCTGCCCCACGGGGGAGTTCGACTGCACGGAGGCGGTCTATGTCCTCCCCGCCCCCGGCGGCGATTCCGACCACAAGGAGTTATAAAGTCATGAAATATTCCATTTTTGGCGAGTCCCACGGCCCGGCCATCGGCGTGGTGCTGGAGGGCGTCCCCCCCGGGCTGGCCCTGGACCTGGACGCCGTCCGCTTTGACCTTGCCCGCCGCGCCCCGGGCAAAAACGCCCTGTCCACCCCCCGCAGGGAGGGGGACGAGCCCCGCGTCCTCTCCGGCCTGTTTGAGGGGCGCACCACCGGCGCGCCGCTGTGCGCCGTCATAGAAAACACGGACACCCGCTCGGGGGACTATGAACGCACCAAGGATCTGGCCCGTCCCGGCCACGCCGACTACGCCGCCCGCATGCGCTACCAGGGCTTCAACGACTACCGGGGCGGGGGGCATTTCTCCGGGCGGCTCACCGCCCCCCTGGTCTTCGCCGGGGGGGTTGCCAAGCAGCTTCTGGCCCAAAAGAACATCTATGTTGGGGCCCACATCTCCACCGTCTACGGCGTCAACGACGACGCCCTGGAGGACTGGGAATCCCTGCGGGCCTGTGCCGCCAAGGACTTCCCCGTGCTCAGCGACGAAAAGGGCGCGGAGATGCAGCAGGCCATCCTGGAGGCCAAAAACGAACAGGATTCGGTGGGCGGGGCCATTGAATGCGCCGTGTTCGGCCTGCCCGCCGGGCTGGGGGAGCCGGACTTCGGCCGAAACGCCGAGGGCATTTTCTCCCAGTACCTGTTCGCCGTGCCGGCGGTGAAGGCGGTGGCCTTCGGCGCGGGGACGGCCTTCGCCCTCATGCGGGGCTCGGAGGCCAACGACCCGCTGTATATGGACGGCGGCGTGGTGAGGGCGGAGCAGAACTGCGCCGGGGGCATCAACGGCGGCATCACCAACGGGATGCCCCTGGTGTTTGAGGCCACCCTGCGCCCCACCCCCTCCATCGCCCGGCAGCAGTTCACCGTGGACCTGGCCAAGGGCGAGAACGCCGTGCTGGAGCTGAAGGGGCGGCACGACCCCTGCGTGATCCACCGGGCGGTCCCCGTCATTGAAGCTGCGGCAGCCCTGGCAGCCTGTGAGCTGCTGGGAATCTGAACACTGAGAGGTATCTGATATGGATTTGAAAACTCTGCGTCAAAGCGATGGGGACGCGGTCATCCTCCCCGGGGCTGCGGTGGTGGGGGACGTGACCCTGGGGCCGGACTGCTCGGTGTGGTTCAACGCCGTGCTCCGGGGGGACGGCATGGCCATCACCCTGGGCCGGGGGTGCAATGTGCAGGACTGCTGCGTGCTCCACTCGGAGAAGCACGCCACCGTGCTGGGGGACTGGGTGTCCGTGGGCCACGGCGCGGTGGTCCACGGCGCCGTGGTGGGGGACAGCACCATCATCGGCATGGGTGCTATCCTGCTGGATTTCGCCAAAATCGGCAAGAACTGCATGGTGGGGGCGGGGGCGGTGGTGACGGGCAAAATGGACGCCCCCGACGGCAGCCTGGTGCTGGGCAACCCGGCCAGGGTGGTCCGCCCCCTCACGCAGGAGGAAATCGCCGGGCTGCGCAGAAACGCGGAGCACTATGTGGAGCTGAAGGAGATGTACCGCTGATGGACGAGCTGCAAAGCCTGCGCCGGGACATCGACGCTATCGACCGGGAGCTGGTGGAGCTGTTCCGCCGCCGGATGAACGTGACGGCCCGGGTGGGGGCGTACAAGCGGGAGCGGGGCATCCCGGTGCTGGACCAGGAGCGGGAGCGCCAGGTGCTCCAAAACAAGGGGGAGCTGGCGGGGGAGGAGCTGCGCCCCGCCGCTGTCACCCTGTTCCAGACCATCATGGCCCTGTCCCGGCGGCAGCAGCGGGACATGCTGGGCCAGGGGGCGGACAACCCCGGCGTCCGCCGCTGGCGGGAGGCCCGGGACGCCCAGCGCCAGCCCATACCCGCCCCCCGGGTGGCGTACCAGGGGGAGCCGGGGGCGTACAGCGAACAGGCGGCGCTGGATTTCTTCGGCGGGAGCGTCTGCGCCGCAGGATTGGAGCAGTTTGAGGACTGCTTCCTGGCCCTGCGGGAGGGGCGGGCGGATTACGCCGTGCTGCCCATTGAGAACAGCTCCACCGGGGCCATCCGGCAGATCTACGACCTGCTCACCCAGTACGAGTGCTATATGGTGGGGGAGACCACGGTGAAGGTGGAGCACTGCCTCATGGCCCTGCCGGGGGCGTCGCTGGACACCGTCACCCACGTGTATTCCCACGAGCAGGGGCTGTTCCAGTGTGAGCGCTATTTAAACGCCCACCCGGCCTGGAAGCAGGTTCCCCAGGCGGACACCGCCGGGTCGGCCAAAATGGTGGCCGGCAGCGGCGAGCTGACGAAGGCCGCCATCTGCTCCGCCCGGGCGGCTGAGCTGTACGGCCTGACCATTCTGGCCCGGGGGATCAACCACAACGCCCAGAACACCACCCGGTTTGTGGTGGTGTCCCCCCGGCTGGAGCTGCGCCCCGGCGCGGACAAGGTGAGCACCCTGTTTTTACTGCCCCATGAGGCGGGCTCCCTCCACGAGGTACTCACCGTGTTTGCCGTCCACGGGCTGAACATGGTCAAGCTGGAATCCCGCCCCCTGCCGGGGCAGAGCTGGCAGTACATGTTCTTCCTGGAGTTTACCGGGGCCCCGGGAGACCCGGCCGTGGACGACGCCCTCCACGAGCTGGCCCAGACCACCGGGGAGTTCCGGGTGCTGGGATGGTTCCCCTCCAACTTGGATTAGGGGCGGGCTATGGAGAAAAATATCGTTCTCATCGGTATGATGGGGTGCGGCAAGTCCACCGTGGGCCGCCTGCTGGCCCGGCGGCTGGGACGGGAGCTTGTGGACACCGACGCCCTCATTGAGCGGCGGCAGGGCCGCTCCATCCCCGCCATCTTCGCCTCCGAGGGCGAGGAGGGGTTCCGGGCGTTGGAGCTGGAGGTGTGCCGGGAGCTGTCCGGGCGGCAGGGGCTGGTGATCGCCTGCGGCGGGGGGCTGCCCACCCAGGAGAAGGCCATTGCCGCCCTGAAGGAAAACGGCCTGGTGTTCTGGCTGGACCGGGACCCGGGGGAGA
>CAJUQD010000057.1 GCA_910588105.1 uncultured Oscillospiraceae bacterium
AACGCCCGCTGGCAACGGGCGTTCCTTAAACTGCACAATTTTTACTTACTTTGCAACTCGGCCGCAGAGCGGAGTGATTTTCTTCCAAATTGTTCTTTTATGTGGCAAAGCTGAACAAAATGTTCAGGTGGAAAATCCCGTCCGCCACATAGGCCGTCAGCTCCCCCTCGTATTTGTGGACGATCATCCGAATGCTCCGCATCCCAAACCCGTGGTAGTTCCGATCCGCCTTGGTGGTGACGGGCAGGCCGCCCTCAAAAGTGCGTTCCCCATCAAAGTAGTTGTCCGACTGGATCACGAGCATATTTCCCCGCGCCTTCACCACCAGGTTTATGACGCGCCGCTGCTCCTCCTTAATAGCCTTGACCGCTTCCAGGGCATTGTCGATGATGTTGCCGAACAGGCAGTACAGGTCGCCGTCCGCCAGGAAGGCCAGCTTTTCCCCGTCCGCCATGCAGGAGAAGGTGATGCCGTTCTGCTCGCAGTAAAGGCTTTTCTCCGTCAGCAGCACATCCAGCAGCTGGTTCCCCGTCTCCACCTTGGCGTCGTAGATGGAGATGCTCTCCTGGAGGTCGGCCACCGCCTCAGGGCGCATATGCTCCCCCTGGGCGGCCAGCGCCCCCAGCTTGTAGCGGATGTCGTGGCACTTCACGTTGATGAGGTCGATCGTGTCCCGGGAGATCTCGTATTGCCGCTCGCTCTGGTGGACGGCATGCTGGAGGTATTCCAGCTCCTGACGCAGCTCCCGCCGCTCCACCGTCCGGGAGGCCAGCATCAGCACCACGGCGCACCCCAGCACCGAGAACAGGTTGCCCGCCTGCCGCAGGACGTAGTAGTCCCACAGCTCGAACCGGTTCTCCCGGTCCACACTCAGGTGGGAGAAATAGATGTCCTCCACCGAGCAAAGGACAACCGTGATGCCCAGCGCCAAAATCGCCACCGCCAGCATCTGGTAATCCAGCTCTCCCCTGGATATATGCCGGAGCAGGCCCCGTAGAAAGAGAAAATACACCGCTGCCACCGCCAGGGCGAAGAAAACGTAATACATCAGGTAGTAGTATAGGTCGAACCGGGCGCCCCAGCCGTCGTACCAGCGCAGGGCCTCCCCGCCGCACCACAGGGTCAGGTACAGCTTATAGCACAGGTTTTGGGCTGCGTAGGCCACATTGCAGCAGAATAAAATGGTGGGGAAGGACTCGTGAAAGCACAGCCGCACATGGACCGCGGTAACGGCAAACAGGAAGATGTAAATGCCAATCCGCCCAAGGACCGTATTCCCAAAGGAGCGGTAGAAGAAGGCCGCGCCATAGGACAGCGTCAAAACTCCGCCAAGCCCGGCCAGCGCCCGCACCCAAAACCGTGGGGCCCGATTCAGCTTTCGCGTGGTAAGGGCGTAGAACACATACAGCTCAAACAGGAATTCCAGAATAATTTTTTGATAGATCACGTTGACCTCATCCATGGCTTCCACCTCCTGCCCCGGCGTACCAGTTGGTCAGCCCCTCCATAAACGCGGCCCGCCTGGGACGGCTGATTTGGAGGGTTCGGTCCCCCACCCGCACCTCGGAGCCCTTCACCCGCACGATGAACTTTGGGTTCACCAGGTAACAGGTGTTGCAGCGCAGAAAGCCGAAGGCACTCAGCTCCCGTTCCACGGCGGACAGCACACCGGTCATCTCGATTACGTCGTCGATCAGGTGGTAGTGGAGTCGGTGGCTGATGATCTCCACATACATCAGCTTGTCGGTGGAGATGCGGCACAGCCCGCCGGGGGCGTTCACGGTGAAGCTGCGCTCCTCGTTCATCAGATAGATGTCCAGCGCCTTTTTGAACTTCAGGGAAAAGTCATAATAGCTCACCGGCTTAAGCAAAAAGCTCACCGCATCTACCTCATAGCCCTTCAGGGCGTACTGCACCAGGTTGGTGATAAAAATGATGGACACGTTTTTGTCGTGGCGGCGCAGCTCAACTGCGGCGTCCATCCCGTTTTTCCGAGGCATCTGTATATCCAGAAACACCACCGCATAGACGGCCTTGTAGTCCTGGAGAAATCCTTCGCCGTCATAAAACCGGGCAATGTTGAACTGCTGTCCGAACTCGGCGGCGTACCGCTGTATGTATGCCGTCAGATGTTCAGCGGCGGCGTTTTCGTCTTCCACGATGGCGATATTTTTCACTCCGCGTCCCTCCCTGATCTTTTTCCATGCTGTTCCTGCAAGCTCTGATGCCCCTCTTGACCCCGCCCCCGCTTCCGGCAAGCTGGCAGGGTCACACAGCTTCCCTGCATCGGGGCAGACCCGGTACAGCTTCTCAAACCGTTCCCACTGGGCCGTCCGTTCCATCCCATCGAAGGTTATATCCAAAATATTTCGCAGATACCCCTACGTGCGGATCGGCTCCTCCAGCACGTGCGGCAGCTCCTGTGCGGCGTCCAGCAGAAGCAGCTCACTGCCGTTGTTCTCTCTCTGCAATGCCTTGTCCGGCGGCATCTCCGGCGCAAAGAAACTCACAGGGCCGGTCTTCTGGAGCATGGATGGCAGCATCAATGCCTCCGTCGGCGGTGCGCCCGGTAAGTCGATTTCAACGGCGGCGATCAAACCCTTGGCAGGGTGGTAAGCGGCAGCCGCTCCCGCGTCCAATCCCCATGCTGGAAAACGGTTGAAAACCGCCCCACCCCTTCCTCCGCCGGCAGTGGCCTGGGACCGGCGGGTGTCACGCGCTCGGTTACTTCCAAAAAGATCACTTCCTGATGCAAAACTCCCTGTGGTTATTCTATCATGGAGCTGCCCCAAAGGGAAGGGGTACGGTTGGCGGCCAAAAGAAATTTACGGAAGGAAGATGAAAATGAAATCATCTGAGACAAAAGCTATGACGACCTGCCGCTGCTTCTCGACGCGGCAGCAGTGACAAAGGCGCTGGGGGCCGCTCCGCCCAGTGCCTATGAATTGATACACAAAGCCAACTTCCCGGTTCTAAAAATTGGAAACCGGTTGGTAGTCATCAGGGAATTGCTTGTGGAGTGGGTAGAACGGCACACGAAGGGCGGTGACAGCGCTTGAGCAGGCGGCCAAAATCTGATCCCTTGAAGAACACGGATCTGTTTCCCAATGAAATTTTCATCCCCGGTCTCTGTCCTGGTGAACTGGCCGTCTACTCCTGCCCGCTCTGCTGTGCCAATCGAAAAACAGGCCAATGCTGGCCCAGCTACAAAACAATTGGTACGACCCAAACCTGACGGCTTACGATGGCCTGACGGGAGGTGTGTGCAATGCCTGAGCAGATTGAGCTGTATATGCGCACGCTGAAGCTGGGCGGCATGGCCAGAGAATGACGGGGCGTGGAATTCCAGGACAAGGAGCAGTATGTCGGGAAACTGCTGGAGCTCCGGGAACGGGCGCGCCGGCCGTCTGATCCCAACCTGGAGCTCATCACGGCCAGCCTGTCCCAGGATTTCTTCCGGCTTCAGCCTGCCGCCGTCGGTTCGGGGCGTATACAAAACACCGGGCAGGAGGTCAACCCTCCTGCCCGGTGTCCTGTTTGCCGGCGCGGCCTGCCTCCCTGCCTGCGCCGGACGCGGGCAGGGGCCGTTATGCTTCCTGGTACAATTCCAGAATGGCCCCGTCCTTCCAGACAAAGGCCAGCCGGTCGCCCTTCTCGTTGGCCTCCATGGGGCCGCAGATGATGCTGTCCGCATCGGCGATGTACTGCTCCAGGTCGTCCACCTTGTAGGCCACGTGGGGGTGACGGTGGATTTCCTCGGGGAAGGGGGTGCCCTCCTCGAATTTCAGGTACTCGATCTTGTAGTCGTAGTCGTCCACATGGCTAACCCAGAACTTGGCCCCCGCGTTGTAGACCATGTTGGGCTTGCGGTTGGTGATGGGAATTCCAATGTGCATATACTCGGCGGACATGGTGTTTCCTCCTCATTAACAGGCATGTGTATTACTGAGTGACGCAGTTCTTTTCGTACCAGTCCCGGAAGGTGATGGTGGCAAAGCCGAACAGCAGGCCGATGGGCTCCAGCCCGGCGGTGGGGCCCATGATGCAGCCGTGGTCGAAGGCCAGCATCACCGTATTGCCCGATTGGGGGCGGAACATCCGGGCCAGCCGGTTTTTCATGCCCCAGCCGCAGTGGGCGTTCCCCTTGACGTAGAAGCCCTCTTGGCGGCGGGCACGTCCAGGTGGTAGTCATGGGGCCGCCTTGTTGCCGGTGTTGTCCGCCATGGCCTACTCCTTGCTGTAGGCGGGGGTGTGGCAGGGGGTATTCCACAGGCGGATAAATTCCTCGTCCCACTTGGCGATATTCATCTGGAAGCCCCCGGCCTCCTGGACGGTGAGGATCTCGCCCACCATGCTGGCCACAACGTCCACACCCTTGGCTTTCAGGAATTCCACCGTGTCCTTGAACAGAACCAGCATTTCCATCATGGTGGTGGCGCCGCAGCCGTTAATCATGACAAAGGCCTTGTCCCCGGCCGCAAGTTCCAGCTTTTTGGACAGAGCGTCCGCCACGGTGGCCACGGTATCCTTGGAGGACATCATGGGCACCCGGACGCCGCCGCCCTCGCCGTGCTGGCCCGCGCCGATCTCCATCAGGTCCGTCTCCCCCAGGTCGCCGAAGGATATGCCGTTCTGGGGGTGGGTGGCGTCGGTGGACTTGACGGTGACGGAGGCCATGCTGTCGGCGTAGCGCTGGGCGATGGCGGCCACCTCGTCCAGGCTCTTGCCCTCCCGGGCTGCCGCTGCGGCGATGTGGTACAGGGCTACCGCGCCCGCAAGTCCCCGCTTGTTGTCCTCGCCGTTGAGGTCGTACTGGATCTCCTCGCCGGTGACCACCTGCCGCACGTTGAGCCCGGCTTTCTGGGCCAGCTTCATGGCCTGCTTGCCCGCCAGCTGGTCCCCGGCGTAGTTCAGGGTGAGCAGCAGCACGCCGTGCCCCTTGTCCGCCAGCTTCATGGCGTCGAACACCAGCTGGCCGTTTGGGGCGGCGAAGATGTCGCCCACCGCCTGAATGTCCAGCATCCCCTTACCCACAAACCCGGCCTGGGCGGGTTCGTGGCCGGAGCCGCCGTAGGTGACGATGGTGACCCGGTCGGCGTCTGCCAGATCCTTGCTGATGACCAGGTGGCCGTCCACGTCCAGGATGTCGGGGTAGGCCAGCCCCAGGCCGGTGAGCTCCTCGTCGGTGATGGTTTCGGGCGCGTTGATGAACTTCTTCATTTTCATAGGAAATACCTCTCCTTCATGATCTTGGGATCTCAGGCCTGCGCCAGGCCCTGGAAGAAATAGGACATGGACACCGCTCCGGCATCCGGAGTGCCGATGGTCCGGGCGCCATAGCTCTTGGCGCGGCCAAATTTGGACACGAACTGCTTGCTGTCCTCCGCGCCCTGGGCGGCGGCCTGGGCGGCGACCTGGAACAGCCCGTCCTCGCCGGTCCCCTCATAGGCGGCGATGGCCTGGCTGGCGGGGATCAGCGCGTCCATCATGGTCTTGTCCCCCACCTTGGCGCCAGACATATCGTTCAGCTCCTCCAGCGCTTTGGCAAAGACGGCCTTCAGCCCCGCCACGCCGATCTCATCCCCCTCGGGGGCCCCCTCCTGCATCCCGTCCAACCAGGTGTTCCACAGGGGCACCGCGCTGCCGCCGTTCAGCGCCATCACGGCCATGGCCGCGTCGTCCAGCATGGACCGGATGCCCCCCTGCGCCTGGTCTGCCGCATGGGCAATGGCCCCGGCGATTTTGGCCATAGTCAGGCCGTGGTCGGCGTCGCCGAACCGGGAGTCGATTTCCGTCAGCTCGTCCTGCGCCGACAGCACCGCGGCGCAGGCGTTTTTCAGCCGGGCGGAAAATTCGGTTTTTGTCATCTGATTCACCTCCCTCTTGCCTGCGATTGTTACGTCCGTGCAAAAATAATATCATATTATGTTACATAAGTCAACACACGAAGGTGTTTGTCCTTGTGCTCAACATAAAATCTGCGGGTGAATTGTGCAATAAAAATAAAAAACGATCCCCCAAACCAATTTCGCAGTTTGAAGGATCACAAATGTTAATAGGCGCCGTTTGAAAATTGGCAATATGCCCAGCGGCGAAGAATTTTTTCGCTGGCAAATCAACGCGGCGCGGCGGAAAAAGGCCCGCCAATTGGGCGTGTCGGCAATTTTCAAGCAAGCCCTAGGCGTCCAGCAGCGACTTCACCAGCTTTGAGCGGGCTACAAGATGGGTAAACATCCCGGTTTTCAGGGCGCCCTCCAGAGCTTTGGCGCTGGTGTTGGCGGAACACACCCCGATGATATTGGGACACTGCCGCAGGGTGCCGATGGGGATCTGGATGGCGAAATCCTGCTCTGATTGGATTACCGTGCCCGCCTGGTTGAAGTAGTAGACGAGCATCCGCCCGCAGGCCCGTTGGCGCTGGAGCAGACTGCCATAACGGACCAGGGAGGCGAAGTCGGGGCTGGAGGGATAGTCCCCGATATTGACCAGAGCCGTGTCCAGTGCTTCCCACTGCTGGTAAATCTGGCGGTAGACTTCGGTGGAACAGAGCAGCTGCTTTTCCTCCAGGCTCTCCGGCAGGGCGGGGAGGTAGAGGAAATGGGGTACGGCCCCCAGCTGCTGGGCCATGAGCCGGACATTCTCGTTAGACTGGTAGTTCCGCGCGGGGATGCTGGCGTTGCCCACCAGGGGGCAGATGTCGGTGATGGCGCTGTCCGGCCGGGGGTTTTCCTCCAGCCAGGTCACCAGCTGGCCGATGAGGTAACCCCAGCCCACCCCCAGCCGGCGGGTGCCAAGCCGCCCCAGCAGCTCCACCGCTCCCTGGGAGAGCAGTCGGTTGGTGGCATCGTCGTCCCCGCCGTCCTCCACCAGCACCCCGCCCCGGATAGAGCCGGACAGCCGCAGCCGGTCCATCAACCTGGCGGACTGGGCCCCGGGCTCATGGACCGTAATCTCCACAATGCCCAGCTCCCGGGCCTCGGACAGCATCCGGCTGACCAGCGGGCGGGACACCCCCAGCTCCTGGGCGATGTCGCTCTGCTTTTGATCGTCCAGGTAGTATCGCTTGGCTACATAGGCCAGCTTTTTTTGCTTTTCCAGATTCGATTCCACAAAAATGCTCCTCGCACTCAAATCATGTTACATATGTTATGGCTTTATTTATAGCATAAAAAGAAGCGCTATGCAAGTGCAAGAGGCGCGCCATTCCAAAATTGGGGCAGGCGGGCGCCCTGGGAAGGGCCCCCGCCTGCTGAATGAGGATAATAGAAGCGCCAACGTTACTTGACGTTCTTTTCGTAATGGCTGCTACCCTGTTTTCCGGGAACCCTTCCGCTTCTTCATCCACCGCAGGAGGACCACGGCCTCGATGGCCAGGGCCGCGATAATGACGGCGGCGTCCACGGAGGCGAACATGGCGGTCATCTTATTCCCGCTTTCCGCCGCGCCGCCCTCGCCGGCGTAGTATCCGCTGTTGCCCACGGTGTACAGGATATTCTTGCAGGCCTGGCGCATGGCCAGTACACAGGTGGCCGCCTCGGTGTCGGTGAACTGGTTGGACTCGGCCATTCCGTAGCCCAGCATCAAATCGTTGCCCGCCCGGACCGCCGCGTCGGAGAGCTGGTAGCCATAGGAGCCGTTGTAATCGGAGATCACGGTGCCCACAAAGCCCCACTCCTCCCGGAGGACGGTTTTGAGCAGGTTGGCGTCGCTGATCACGGGTACCGTGCCGATCCAGTTGTAGGCGGTCATCATACCCATGACGTAGTTGTTGAAGTCGAAGCCCTTTACCGTCATCTCAAAGGGCTTGAGCACGTTCTCCCGGAAGGTCTGCTCGGTCATGTAGGTGAGCAGGAAGGCGCAGCGGTTGGTCTCCTGGTCGTTGCCGGCAAAGTGCTTCAGGAAGGGGTACACGCCGTATTTGGCGGCGCCGTTCACCTCGTAAGAGGCGAAAATGCCGGACAGCACCCCGTCCTCGGAGTAGTACTCGAAGTTGCGCCCGCCAAACGCGGAGCGGTGCAGGTTCAGGCCGGGGCCGTACCAGCCGAAGTTATTGGCGTTGGCGAACTCCTGGCCTATGGCGTCGCCGATTTTCTCCGCCATCTCCTTGCTCCAGGTCTGGGCCATGAGCACCTCCGAGGGGAACTGGGTGCCGGTGGTGTGGGTGACGTAGTTGGACAGGCCGGCGGGGCCGTCGCAGTCAGACGTGGCCACCTTGCCCACGGACTCGATGGGGGCGGTCTTCCAGCCGCCGGTGTTGATGAGGGTGATCATGTCCTCCAGGCTCAGCTGGTCCAGCAGCTTTTCCCAGTTGGGGTCGTCGTAGCCCTTGCCGGTGAGGTCGGCCAGCTTCAGGCCGTTGTCCGCCCCCAGGGTGGGCATCACGTCCTCGTCGCTGTCGTACTTGCTGGGATTGTACTTGGCCACAGAAATCTGCTGGATGGCCTTTTCGGTGTCCTTGTCGATTTCAAACTCGGTGGGGGGCGCGGTGACATCGTCATAGTTGGCGAAGCCGTCCTTGCGGGAGAGGTAGCTCCGGCCCGCGTCGGCATAGTCGAAGCGGTTTACTGCGGGGATGCCGTCGGAGGGGCGGCCATCCTTGCTGTAGTCTACGTCGGAGCCCAGCTCAAAGGTGCGCTCATCCAGCACGGTGTGGGAGTTGGAGCGGATGGACACGCTGTAGCTTCCCGCCTCCAGGATATAGCCGCCGTTCTCCGTCTTGACCTTGCCGGAATCGTAGGAGGCCAGGTTTTCCAGAGGCACAGACAGGGTCACTTTCTCGGATGCCCCGGGCTCCAGCAGGCCGGTTTTGCCGAAGTCCAGCAGGTTTACGCTGGCCTTCTCAATGCCGCCGTTGGTGTAGGGCGGGGTGAAGTACAGCTCCACCACGTCCTTGCCCGCCACGCTGCCCGTGTTGGTGACGGTGACCTCCACAGTGACGGCGTTGGCGTCCTGCTTGAAGTCGGTGATCTCCTGCTTGAACTGGGTGTAGCTCAGGCCGTAGCCGAAGGGGTACTGCACATAGTCGTCGTAGTTGATCAGCCCCTCCTCAGCAGCGGTCTCATAGAACTTGTAGCCCATGTAGATGCCCTCCACATAGTCCACAAAGGAGAACACGCCCTGGAAGGTGTTGTCGTTGCGGATAACCTGCTTGGTCAGGTCTTCCACCCCGGTGAAGAAGTGGTTGCCCGAGTTGCCGGAGTGGTTCCAGGTGGGGGCCTTCGTCAGGTCCTTCAGGTAGGTGTCCACCGTCCTGCCGGAGGGGTTCACCGCGCCGGAGATGATCTTGCCCAGGGCGGCCATGCCCGCCGCGCCGGTGCCGGGGGCCAGGATCACCGCGCCGATGGAATCATACTTGTCCACCCAATCCAGCTCCATGGCGTTGTTGGCGTTGATGACCACGATCACCTTGTCGAAGCTGGAGCAAACCAGCTCCACCAGGTCCTCCTCGGTGCGGGACAGCTCCAGATAGTGCTCGCCCGGCTCGAAGTCGTCATAGTCGCCGTTGTTGGTGTACAGGCCGTTGGTGTAGCCGTAGTTGGTTTTGGCCCGCTCCTCCACCGCGTCGGTCTTAGCCACGTCGTAGGTGCCGTTGATCACCGCGTTCATGTCTGAGGGCAGGTCGGCGTTCTCGCCGCCGGTGCGGCCGATGACGATCACGGCGGTGTCGGAGAAGGATTCGGCCCCGCTCATCACCGCGGAGGTGTAGGCGTCCCGGGTGGGCTCGGGCAGGGTCCAATCCTGGGTCTGCATGGTGATGGCGGCGCGCTCGCTGCAATAGCTGGTGTACATTTTCACAAGCTCGTCGTTCATGGAGTAGCCCGCGTTGGCCAGCGACTGGAGAATGCTGACGGCGGGGGCGGAGCCGTCGCCGCTGTTGGCGGAGCCGGTGCCGCTGTACACGGGGTTGGTGGAGGCCCAGCCGAACACGTTCAGGTTTTTGGTGCCGGAGTCCAGCGGCAGCAGGCCATTGTTCTTCACCAGCACCATGCCCTCGTCGCCGGTTTCCTCAATGACGGCAAGGCTGTTGCCCACCACATCGTCGGAGATCTCCGCCTTGGAGGCGTTGAGCACGCCGGACACGGTGGCGTACAGCGGGCCGTAGCAGATCAGGTTGACGCACAGCAGGACCACCAGCACCCAGGCCAGCCCCGCGGACCAGCGCACGACGTGCCGGGTGCCCTTCTTCACCACGAAGTGGGCGGCCACCATGACGATGACCATCACCAGCAGCGCGGCAAGGATGGCGTAGATGTACCCGCTGACGGAACGGATGTAGTTGCCCACATCTGCGGCGCTGGCGCCCATCTTCATAAAAAACGGGGTCAACAGGTTGATAATAAAGTCGATCATACAGCAAGGTTCCTCCTTTTTAGGGTATAATAACGAGGAAAACACCGGCGGGGAGCGGAGAATGCCCCGCCCCCCGCCGGCTTTAGGAGAAAATGATGAAATCAGGAATTACTGGTTGGCGTACTTGAAGTCGATGTTCTGGCACTCGGTGAGGGGCGCGGCGGAGTAGGTCTTGACCCGCTCATCGTCGATCTTGCCGGACCAGTTCAGACCGTAGGCGAAGTCGTACACGTTGCCGTCGGCATCGGTGTAGCACTCCAGGTCGCGGGGAACGTCCTCGAACTCCTTCTCCACAGTCTGCATGGAGGCGGGCTGCTGATGGACCAGGAGGGCGGAGGGCTCCACCTCACCGGCCAGGATCTGGACGATGGCGGCGTCCGTGGCGCTGCCGTAGGCGTAAAGGATGGTGTCGGCCAGGGGCTCCACCTCGGACCACACCATGGCGCCGGAGCGGTTGGCGGTCATGATGACCACCACGGGGGCGTCGGTCTTCAGGCCGGCCACCCGCTGGAGCATCTCCAGGTCGCTGTAGTTGCTGGCCTTGCCGGCGGTCTTGTTCCAGTAGGACAGGTTCTGCTTGCGGGTGGCGGTCTGCATGGTGTAGCCGTCGTTAAAGGTGGTGGTGATCATTTCGCCGCCCAGGGACGGGTTGCGGGCGCCGGAGGCGGTGTACTCGCCGTACTGGAGGGAGGCGGGGGTGTACATGCCGTACTCCTCGTCGGTCTCCTGGACGTAGTTCTCGTCCACCGCGCCGGAGGTGTAGGGACCGATCATCTTGACCAGCAGCAGGTCACACTTGGCAATGTCCTCTGCGGAGGCAGGGATGATGTCGCTGGCCTGATGCTCAGCAGTGCCGTCGGGAGCCGTGCCGGTGGGGTCACCGATGGTATCGGTCACCACGTTGAAGTACTGGCTCAGGACCTCCACGTCCATGGAATTCTTAATGCTGGACTTGGTGTAGGCGTTGGTGCGGCTGTTGGTGGAGCCGGCGGTGAAGGTGGCGGGCACGTAGACAGTGAGCTTGTCGGCGCTGCCGGTGTTCTCCTTGATGGTGCCGTCATTCTTCAGCATGACGATGGCCTTCAGCTGGGTCTCAATGCCGTAAGCCAGGGACTCCACGGTGTTGCAGGTCTCACGGACGTGCTCGGTGGAGCAGTAGGAGTTCTCAAACAGGCCCAGGCGCATGCAGGCGATGATGTTCTTGTAGGCCAGGCCCCGGACGATCTCCAGAGCCTCCTCCTCGCCGTGGCTGTCCACCAGGACCTCCCAGCCGTCGGCCATGCCTTCCAGATTGGAGTAGCCGCCCATCTGGTTCATGCCCAGCTCCATGGCCTTGGCGGCGCGCTCGCCGTCGGTGTAATCCTTCCAGCCCCAGGAGCCGTTGCCGCCGGAGATGGGCACCCAGTCGGAGATGATGTAGCCGTCCCAGCCGGCGTCCTTGAGCAGCTGGTACTTGTAGTCGCTGAACGCGCCGCCCACCTGCTCGCCCAGGTCATTGTTGGGATCGTAGGCGACGGAGTAGTTCATCATCACGCCGCCGGCGGACTTGGTGGAGCTGTGGGTCAGGTTGAAGGCGCCGTCCACGAAGGGGATCAGCTGCGCCTCAAAGTTGTGGCCGGGGAACACGGCGAACTCGGAGCTGTGGTCGTCGCGGCCGCCCTCCTGGGCGCCGGCGCCCACCCAGTGCTTCATGATGGTCATAACGGAGTCCTCGCCCCAGCCCAGGTCGGTGTTGCCGTCCCAGGTGGACTGCATGCCGGAGACAAAGCCCTCGGCGATGTCACGGGAGAGGGCGGGGTCCTCGCCGTAGGTGCCGGAGCCGCGCTGCATCAGGGGGGAGGCGGCCACGTCCACCTGGGGGCCCAGCAGCATAGACACGCCTGCGGCGCGGTACTGCTCGGAGTAGGCCTTGCCCACCTCAATGGCCAGGGCGGGGTCAAAGGTGGCGGCCAGGGATAGGGTCTGGACGATACCGGACTGGCCGTTGGGGTCGATAGAGATCATGGCGGGCAGACCGTAGTCCAGCTCCTCACACAGCTCCTGGATGTTGTTCACCCAGAGGGCGTGCTGAATGTTGGCCTCCTGGTTGCTGCCCAGGTTGCGGGTAACGCCGCCGCGGCCGCCGCCGTTGATGTACGCCAAGCCCTTCTCATTGGAGCCCTCGCTGCGGAAGGTGTCCCGGTCGGCGGCAAAGGTGCCCCAGCCGCCGTGGGTCAGATAGGGAACGATCTCCTCGCCGCTCATCTGGTTGGCCAGATCCCAGGCGCGGGTCTCGTCGTCCAGCCGCCAGTCCTCGTAGGGATCCAGCGCGCCGTTGCGGTTCAAATCCTTGAAGGCGAAGCCGCCGGACTGGAGCAGCTGCACGCCGGACTCCTTGGAGTAGCCCAGGGTGGCGCCGCCCTCGTTGATGACTTTCACCCAGCCGTCAGGAGTGGTTTCCTCCTTCCACTTCACGTCGCCGGAGCCCAGCTCCTCCAGGTCGCCGGTGCTGGCAACCGGGGCGGAAGTTTCGGGCTCGCCGCTGTTGTCCGGCACGCCGGAGGGGTTGGCGCCGCCGGGCTGGCACGCGGCCAGGCCCAGGACCATGGCCAGCGCCAGCAGCATGGCTACTAGCTTTTTCATGTTCTTCATCCTCGTGATCTCCTTTCAATTCTTTCTCTCGAGAAGCCGGCAGGCTGCCCGGATGTAGCGTTATTATACTAGCGCTGTTTCCATTTCAGGGGGTTTTTGCGCAAACTGTCATTGTACTGCGTGAATTGCCTTCCAATTTTGGGGAATATGCTGTATACTTTATGTTGTAATGTCATAGTTGTCCCAGAAAAGGGGGGAAGGCGATTTATGAGAAGAGTGGTTGCGATTGTGGAGGACGACCCTGCCGAGGCGGATATTCTCAAATCTCATTTTGCCCGGTATGCCCCTGACGCCGGAGAGGAGTTTGACATCAGGTGGTTCCAGAGCGGCGGCGCATTCCTCGATGAATACCAGCCCATCTACGACCTGGTGATGATGGACATCGACCTGCCGGGAATCAGCGGAATGGCCACCGCCGAACGGCTGCGCCGGGTGGACCGGGCGGTTACCCTGGTTTTCGTCACCAACCTGGCCCGGTACGCCGCCAAGGGCTATGCGGTGGACGCCATGGACTTCCTGCTCAAGCCCGTTTCCTACCCCAGCTTTATCGGTGCGCTCCAGCGGGCGCTGATGCGCTGCCGACAAAACCGCCACCCGGATCTGCTCATCAACATACCCGACGGGGTGTACTGCATTTCCACGGACCGGGTGAAGTATATTGAGGTAATCAACCATACCCTGGTTTACCATACCACCGAGGGGGCGGTTCGGGCCTCGGGCAACCTGAAAGACATCGAGGGCAGGCTGCCCGCCGGGCAGTTCATCCGCTGCAACCGCTGTTACCTGGTCAACCTGGCCTTTGTGCGGGCTGTGCGGGGCTATCGGCTGGTGCTGGATATGGACGAGCTCCAGATCAGCCGCCCCAAGCGGGCCGCAGTGCTGGAAGCGCTGAACAACTATCTGGGAGGGAGGATCTGACGTGGGCGTGGCGTTCCGCATGACGATGCTCAACTCCCTGCGCTTTTACATTACCCTGGCTGGCTCTACCCTGGTGTTTCTCTGGTGCCAGAAGCGCCGCCGCTGGTGGGGCGCGTCCATGGCCGCGGCCTTTGCCTTCGGGGTGGTGGGCATGACGGTAATCAATTACTCCCTGCCCAACAGCAATGTGAAAAACCTGTTTGTCTTTGGCGGGGCCATGCTGGTGATTGTGGCGCTTGCGCTGGCCTGCTTTGAGGTGCGTTGGGAGGAAGCCCTGTTCTGCGCCGTGGCGGGGTACAGCGTCCAGTTTATCATTTCCCTTTGCAGCGAGCTGGGGTTCCGAATCTGCGGCCTGTCCTCGCCGGAGTATTTCCTGCTCCAGCTTGCCATCACGGCGGCGGTGCTGCCACTGGTCTACCTGCGCTTTGGGCGGAAGCTGAAGCGGGGCCAGAATATGGACCTGGACCGGCGCTCCTTGCTGCCCTTGGTGGTGGGGGCGGTGCTGGCGGAGGTGGTGCTGTGCTATAACATGCGCCTGCGGTGGATGACTCTTGACAACCGCTCCTATATGATCTGCGATGCCATTTTGCTGGTTTTGTGCAGCGTGTTCATCCTGGTCTCCCAGTTTGCCCTGCTGGTGCAGCGGAATCTGGAGGACGAGCTGAAGATCATCAACCAGCTGCGGCGGAAGGACCAGGACCAGTACCGAATCGCCAGCGAGACCATTGATCAGATCAATCGGAAATGCCACGATATGCGCCATCAGATCCGCACCATCGGCCGCAGCGCCCGGGTGACGCCCGAGGCGCTGGCCGAGATGGAGCAGACCATCGACATTTACGACTCCATGGTGAGCACCGGCTGCCGGGCGCTGGATATCATCCTCACGGAGAAGAGCCTGTACTGTCAGAAGAACAACATTGTCATTCGCTGCATCGCCGATGGCCGGGGACTCCGCTTCCTCCAGGATGTGGACATCTATTCCTTGTTCGGCAACCTGCTGGACAACGCCATCCACGCGGTCCAGGGGCTGGAGGAGGACCGCCGGGTGGTGAACCTCACCGTCAAGGTGCGCGGGGAGCTGCTGTCGGTGAACTCCTGCAACTGCTACGCCGGGGAGATGGAGATGCGCGACGGCCTGCCAGTCACCCGGGGCGACCCCCAGTTTCACGGGTTTGGCACCAAGAGCATAGTTGCCATTGTGAACAAGTACGGCGGCACGGTGTCCTTCCAGGCCAGGGAGGGGATGTTCAACCTGAATATGCTCTTCTCCCTGGGCGACATTGAGAGAGGCATCGGGGCCACCTGCGGGATATAGGGCAGGCGGCAAAAAGAACAGCGGCAAGAGGAGGGGATCCTCTTGCCGCTGTTCTTTTTGCCGCAGCCCGCCCTGCGGAATGAAGATGAACTTAGGGCTTGTTTGAAAATTGTCAACACGCCCAATCGGCGGGCCTTTTTCCG
>CAJUQD010000058.1 GCA_910588105.1 uncultured Oscillospiraceae bacterium
TGTCCCTTCTTTCGATGTCGCTCTCTTTACCGCTTTTCAACTGTGGTGACTATAACATCCTGTTCGCATGGCTGGGTATGCTGTTCTTCTGCATCCCGCTGGTTATCTCCGTTGCCTGCGGTACAAAGGGATACTGCAACCGCTATTGTGGCCGGGGTCAGTTGTTTGGCCTGCTGGGCGGGCGCTTTGGCCTGTCCCGGAAAAAGGATGTTCCCCAGTGGATGAAAAGCAAATGGTTCCGCTATGGTTTCCTGATTTTCTTCTTTATCATGTTCTTCCAAATGCTATGGAATACGTATTTGGTCTTTGCCGGCGTTCAGGAACTGCGGCAGGTCGTCACCCTCCTGTGGACTTTTAAGCTGCCCTGGCACTGGGCTTATCATGGTACGGTCATCCACCCTGGCGTAGCGCAGTTCGCTTTCGGATTCTACAGCGTGATGATGACATCCACGGTGCTGGGGTTTATCACCATGCTTCTGTTCAAACCCCGCTCCTGGTGTGTTTACTGTCCGATGGGAACTATGACGCAGCTCATTTGTAAAGCGCGAAGTACCTCCAAAGTTGAAAAATAGGGAACCGGCCTCCGAAAGATTTCGGAGGCCGGTTCCCTATGGCTTGCAGGCAGACATACCGTCCAATCCGCCGTGTCAGCCGCCCCAATGCCAAACCTGCGCTATTCATGTCCTTTTGTCTGACAGGATGAGGCTTGATAACTCCTCTCCTTTATGTTATGCTGGTCAGAGAAAGAATTTGGAAAGGTTGGATGGTCATGGCCAAGAAGATACTGAAATGGGTGGGCGCCGTCCTGGGCGCGGCGGTGCTGGCCGCCGTTGCCCTGGTGGTGTGGCTCACTGTACGGGAATACAGGCCTGCCGCTGTGGAGGCCGTGGAGGTCAATCGGACCGGCGCGCCCAAGCAGGTGTTCCTCTCCCTGGGGGGCAGCCTGACGGTGGTGTCCCAAAACACCGGGTATGCGGGCCTGGGCGCGGGTTCCGACTTCTTCATGGACGGCGGAACAGACGTGGCCCCTACGCGGGAACAGCTGGAGGCCAACCAAAACGGGTTGTCTGCCCAACTGGAGGGACAGGATGCGGACGTGTACTTCCTTCAGGAAGTGGATGTCAATTCCGGCCGCACCCGGAGCGTGGATCAGAGTGGCATCTACTGGAGCGCCCTGAACGCAGACGGGGCCGGGGCCTATTCCAGCTCCCACGCCCTGAACTACTCCTGCGACTTCGTGCCCATCCCCTGGCCCCCCATGGGCAAGGTTCACAGCGGCTTGCAAACCCTCACCCGCCTCTATGTCAGTGAGGCCCGGCGAATTGCCCTGCCCTGCCCCTTCTCCTGGCCGGTGTCCGCTGCCAATCTGAAGCGGTGCCTGCTGGTCGATTACGTTCCTCTGGAGGACTCGGATAAGCAATTGGTACTGGTAAATCTCCACCTGGAGGCCTACGACGACGGCGAGGGCAAGGCCGCCCAAACCCAAATGCTCATGGATTTCCTCACCGGCGAGTATGAAAAGGGCAATTACGTCATCGCCGGAGGCGATTTCAACCAGACCTTCCCCGGCGCGCTGGACGATTTCCCCATCCAGGGCCCGGATCTGTGGACCCCCGGCGTGCTGGAAGAGGACATTCTTCCCCAGGGCTGGCAGTTTGCCTGCGACCTGTCTGTCCCCACCTGCCGCCTGCTCAACCACCCCTATGACCCCGAGCCGGCTGGCAACCAGTTCTACGTCATCGACGGCTTCATTCTCTCCCCCAACGTGAGGCTGGACCGGGTGGAGACGCTGGACTATCAATTCCAATACACCGACCACAATCCGGTGGCTATCGAAGTTACCCTGGAGCCATAAACGTGGACAGTGCGCCGCCCTCCCGGGCTGGCAGCGCAGGGCGGCGCAAACCCCCGCCAGCCGGGCGCCCCGTCCAGTTCCCGGGGCTGATACTCCTTCACAAGGAGGACTGGGTTTCCTTCCTTCCCGCCAAAAAAGGGGCCGCGGGAGCCGCACAGCGGCCCCCGCGGCCCCTTTTTTGGCCGTGTCCATCGCGCCAGCCCTACGCCAGCACCGCCCGGTGGAACACCTTTTTGCCCTTCTTGATGATGACGCCCTCCCCTGCAAACCTCTCCTTTGGGAACTGGGCAGCGGGGTCGGATACCTTTTCGTCCGCCACCATCACGCCTCCCTGCTGGACCAGCCGCCGGGCCTCGCCGTTGGAGGCCGCCAGACCGCACTTTACCAACAGGGTCAGCGCGCCGATGGAACCGCCGGTAAAATCACCCTCCGGCAGCGCGGTGGACGGCATATCGGCCGCATCCCCCCCGGTGGAGAACAGGGCCCGGGCGGCGGCCTGGGCCTTGTCTGCCTCCTCCTGGCCGTGGACCATGCTGGTCAGCTCCCAGGCCAAAATCTCCTTGGCCCGGTTGAGCTGGGCGTCCTTCCAGTGATCCATCTCGTCGATCTGCTCCAGGGGCAGGAAGGTGAGCCAGCGGATGCATTTCATCACGTCCGCATCCCCCACGTTGCGCCAGTACTGATAGAAGTCATAGGGGCTGGTCTTGTTGGGGTCCAGCCACACGGCGTTGCCCGCGGTCTTGCCCATCTTGTTGCCCTGGGAATCGGTGAGCAGGTTGATGGTCATGCAGTGGGAGTCCTTTCCCAGCTTGCGCCGAATCAGCTCGGTGCCCCCCAGCATATTGGACCACTGGTCGTTGCCCCCGCACTGGAGGTTGCAGCCCACGGTCTGGAACATGTGGTAGAAGTCGTAGGACTGCATAATCATATAGTTGAACTCCAGGAAGGACAGGCCCTTCTCCATGCGCTGCTTGTAGCAGTCCGCCCGGAGCATGTTGTTCACCGAGAAGCAGGCCCCCACCTCCCGCAGCAGCTCTACATAGTTCAGATCCAGCAGCCAGTCGGCGTTGTTGAGCATCATGGCCTGGCCCGGGCCCTCGCCGAAGTCGATAAACCGCTCCATCTGTTTTTTGAAACAGGCGGCGTTGTGGTCGATGTCCTCCCGGGACAGCATCTTGCGCATGTCGGTGCGGCCCGAGGGATCGCCGATGGTGGTGGTGCCTCCGCCGATGAGGGCAATGGGCTTGTTCCCCGCTTGCTGGAGCCGCTTCATCAGGGTGAGGGTGACAAAGTGCCCCGCTGTCAGGCTGTCCGCCGTGCAGTCGTAGCCAATATAAAAGGTGGCCTTGCCGTTGTTGATGAGGTTTTTGACCTCGTCCTCGCTGGTGACCTGGGCCACTAGGCCCCGGGCCACGAGCTCGTCGTAAAGCGTCATAATTTTTTCTCCTTTTGTAATTTTTTGTAAAGCTCCCAGGCCGCTCCCATGGCCCAGGCCTGATAACGTAGGAACGTGGTTTTTTGGAACTCCTCCACGGAAAGCCAGACGAGGCGGTGGTCCTTCTCCGACGGCTCCGCCGTTTTCTCCCCCAGCTCCGCCAGGTACACATGGCCGGTGGGATGATAGGGCCTGCCGCTCAAATCCGTAGTATACTCCTCCCCCACGCAGGCCTTCTCCCTCACCGTGACGGCGCGGCCCGTCTCCTCCAGGGCCTCCCGGCGGACGCAGTCCGCCTCGCTCTCCCCCGGCTCCATGCCGCCGCCCAGGAGGAAAAAGCCCTTGCGTTCACAGTAGACCACCGCCGCCCGGCCCCGCCCGTCGAAGGCGATGCCATAAGCCCCGAGGCGGTCCCGGTATGCCAGCCCCGGCTGGGGCTCGCCGAATACCTTACGCTCCATATTATGTTCCTTTCCTCATCAAAACGCCCCCTGTCCCTTTGGGACAGAGGGCGAAAGCTCGCGGTACCACCTCTGTTTTGCCGTCCCCTCGCAGAGACGGCCTCAGGGAGTCCCCAGCAGGACCCCGGCGCTGTACCGGGCGCGCCCGTCCGGCCCTACTGGGGGAATCCCGTTCAGGCGGCCGCTCTGAGGGGTATTCGCCAACCGTTTCTGTCCCCCTTCCACCAAAACGGGGGCTCTCTGGGCAGAAAACCTGCTAGCTACTGATCCTCATCTTTACGTTGATTAGGATCATATCACAGCAAGCACGCTTTGTCAAATCATTTATTCCGTCAGCAGCCCGAAGTGCCGCAGCGCCTTGGACACGCCGCCGTTGTCCGCCGTGTCGGTGACATAGCTGGCCATGGCTTTTACCCGCTCCTCGCCGTTGCCCATGGCCACGCTGGTTCCGGCCAGCGCCAGCATGGTCATGTCGTTTTCCCCGTCACCAAAGGCCATGACCTCCTCCGGCGACAGGCCATAGCGCTCCATGGCCGCCCGGACGCCCACGTCCTTGCCGCCGTCTCTGGGGATCACGTCGATACCCATGGGGTGCCAGCGGGTGTAGGTGCAGCCCGGCATAGCGTCCAGAAACGCCCCCTCTTCGTTTAGCGGGACGAAGGGGACAAACTGGTATACCTTCCCCTCCAGCATCCACTCCAGCGGGCAAACCGGGTAGAGCGTGGTATGGAGAAACCGATAGATATCCCGCACCCGGTCGTTAATCTGGGTGAGATAGCTCTCCCCGTTCCCCTCCAGCAGCGCGGGAATCTCCGGGTTGTCCCGCAGCACCTGATAGGCACCCCGCATATCTTCCGTATCAATAGGCCGGTCCCGGAAGGGGATGCCGTCCCCGTCGCAGCAAAACTGTCCGTTGATGGTCACATAGCCGTCGAACCGCGCCCCCCGGAGCATCCCCGTGGTCTCCAGGTCCTGGAGGGCCCGGCCTGTACTGAGGAAAATTTTGATCCCCCGCTCCCGCAGGGCGGCCAGGTCGGCCAGCAGCCGGTCGGACAGAAATTTTTGGGAAAAGGACACCAGCGTCCCGTCTATATCGAAAAATACCGCTTTGATCATCGTTTCTTCTTGGCTCCCGTCTTGTAATCTTGGGCCGTGGCAAGCAGCTCCTCGGCCCCCTCCAGCATCACCGCCGTAGCCTGTCCGCCGCTGAGCCGGGCCAGCTCCTCCCGGCGCCGGGGGCGGTCCAGCCGCTCTACCCGGGTGAAGGTGCGCCCGTCCGCCTCCCCCTTCTCCACGGAGAAGTGCACATCCCCCATGGCGGCGATCTGGGGCAGGTGGGTGACGCACAGCACCTGCCGGCCCTTGGACACCTCGAACAGTTTCCGGGCCACCTTCACCGCGGCCCGGCCGGATACGCCGGTGTCCACCTCGTCGAAAATGAGGGTGCTCACCTGCTCCGTCTCCGCCAACACATTTTTCAGCGCCAGCATGATCCGGGACAGTTCGCCGCCCGATGCGATCTTATTGATGGGCTTGAGCGCCTCCCCCACGTTGGCGGACATGAGGAAGCGCACCGTGTCCATGCCGGTGGCATCCATGCCGTCGGGCGCATCCTTTGGGGCGAACTCCACCTGGAAGCGCACCTTGGGCATATCCAGCTGCGTCAGTTCCGACTGGATTCGCTTTGCCAGCTCCTCCGCCGCCGTATGTCGGCGGGCGGACAGTTCTTTACCCACTTCCCCCGCCTGTACCAGGGCCTTTTCCAGCTCCTTATCCAGCCTGTTCAATCGGTCCTCGGAGAACTGGATAGCGTCCAGCTCCTCCCGGCACCTTTCCAGGTAGGCCAGCATCTCCTCCACCGTACCGCCGTACTTCTTTTTCAGCCGGTACAGCCGGTCCAGCCGCTCCTCAATCTCGTCCAGCTCGCCGGGGTAGAAGTCCAGCGTCCCCCGCAGGTCCCGCACCAGCTCCGCCAGATCGTCCGCATCGCAACGCAGCTGTTCCGCTTTTTCCGAAAGCTCCCGCAGACCTTCACTGTACCGTCCCCCTTGAGCCAGGCGGTCCCCCGCCTCCATCAGCAGGGACACCGCCCCCTCGCCATCCTCCCCGCCGGTGAGGGCCTGCCATGCCCCGTCCACCGCATCGGTGAGCCGCTCGGCATTGCGCAGCACCTCCCGGCGCTGGGACAGCTCCTCGTCCTCCCCCTCCCGCAGCTCCGCCTTTTCCAGTTCCTCAATCTGATAGGTGAGGGTATCCATCCGCCGGGCCTTTTCCCCGTCGTCCATCTGGAGCTTATCCCGCTCCCGGCGCAGCTCCCGCACCTGGGCATAGGCTGTGGAAAATGCCTCCAGAACATCCTGTGTCCCGCCGAAGCTGTCCAGGTAGCCCAGGTGGCACTCCTCGTCCAGCAGCTGCTGGCCGTCATGCTGCCCATGGACGTTCACCAGCTGCTGGCCCAGCTCCCGCAGCTGTGTAACCAGCAGGGGCCGGCCATTCACCCGGCAGGCATTTTTCCCGTCCGCCTGGATGGACCGCTCAATGAGCAGCTCCCCGTTTTCGTCCGGGCCCATCCCCTGCTCCTCAAACCAGGGCAGGGCGGGCAGATCCCGGAACAGGGCGGACACCCGGGCGGATTTTGCCCCCGTGCGGATCAAATCCCGGCTGGTGCGCTCCCCCATGATGGCGCCGATGGAGTCGATGACGATGGATTTGCCCGCGCCGGTCTCGCCGGTGAGGACGTTAAACCCCTGGTCAAAGGTGATGTCCGCCTGGGAGATCACCGCGATATTCTCAATGTGCAGCAAACTGAGCATGTGGCCTCACCCCTCCAGCATGGATTCGATTTCCTGGGTCAGCTCCTCCGCCACCCGGCTGGTGCGCATGATAAGGATAGCGGTGTCGTCCCCCGCCAGCGAACCCACAAAGCCGTCCAGCTCCATACCGTCCAGCGCGGCCGCCGCCGCTGGGGCCAGCCCGGGCATGGTCTTGACCACCACAATGTTCTGGGCCGCCTCGCAGGAGGCCACGCCCTCCTTAAAGATATTTTTCAGCCGTCCGGCAAAGCTGTGCTCCACCGGCCTGGGCCCCATAGCAACATAGCGGTAGTTCCCGCCCTTCCCTGGCTGCTTGACCAGGTTCAGCTCCTTGATGTCCCGGGAAATGGTGGCCTGGGTGACCCGAATGCCCCGCCGTCCCAGCTGATCCAGCATCTGTTCCTGGGTCTCGATATCCTGCTCCCGGATAATCCGCAGCATCTCCGCCTGCCGCCTGCTCTTCAACTCCCTCACACCTTTCCCAGTTTTTGATTGATCCGCTCGTAAAAGCTCCGCCCGGTGAGCTTCACCAGCTGGGTGGCCTGCCTGGACCGGCGGCACTCCACCCAATCCCCGGGCTGGATGCGGAAGGCCCTTCCCCCGTCCACCGACAGGTAGGCGGTCTTTTTACCCCCCGGCGCCAGCCGGACTCCCACCGCCCGGCCCGCCCCCAGCACAAAGGGTTTGGCATGGAGAGAATGGCCGCAAATAGGGGTGATAATGATGTTCTCCGCCGTGGGCTCCACGATAGGCCCCCCCGCCGCCATAGAGTAGGCGGTGGAGCCGGTGGGGGTGGACACTATCAGCCCGTCCCCGGCGAAGGACGAAATGACCGCCCGGTCCCCCGTGACCTCCAGATCTAGTACCCTGGCCACCGCCCCTTTGGTAACCACGGCATCGTTGAGTGCCTGCTCGGTAAATACGCTGTGCCCCTCCCTGCGCACGGACACGTCCAGCATCATTCTCCGCTCAATGCTGAACCTTCCCCCGGCCAGCCGGGCCAGCAGGGAAAGCTCGTTGTGCTCCAACTCCGCCATAAATCCAATGCTGCCCAGATTGATGCCCAGCACAGGGATTCCCCTGGCGTTGGCCTCGTGGGCGGCATGAAGGATGGTGCCGTCCCCGCCGAAACACACCAGAATGTCGGCGTCGGACAGCTCCGCGTCCAGATTTCCCAGGGGAACGCTGGACGGCAGATCCAGCCTTCCGCCCTGCTCCACCTCAAAGGGCAGGCAGATGGCAGTGGAAGCCCCCGCGTTTTCCAAAACGCGCTGGGCGGCCTGGGCGGCCCGGAGCCCCCGGTCCCGGTAGGGATTGGGGCTGAGTACAATTTTCATGCTTCCCTCACCCCTTCAGCGCCTGGTGGGACCGGTCCACCAATTCCTTTAAATCAAACCCGCGGCACTCCCCGGCCCCTGCCTGGAGGAAACCCAGGTATTCGATGTTCCCCTCCGGGCCCCGGACAGGTGAAAAGTCTAACCCCTTTATACAAAAGTCCGCCTGCGCCGCGTGAACCAGGAAGCGCTCCAGTACCTCCAGGTGAACCGCCGGATCCCGGACCACACCCTTTTTGCCCACCTTGTCCTTTCCCGCCTCGAACTGGGGCTTTACCAGGGCCGCCGCCTGTCCATCCCGGCCCATCAGGGGCCGCAGGGCGGGTAAAATCAGCCCCAGCGAAATGAACGACACGTCAATGGAGGCAAAGTCCAGCGGCTCGGGAATCTGCTCCCGGGTCAGATACCGGGCATTGGTGCGCTCCAGGCACACCACCCTTGGATCGTTTCGGATGGACCAGGCCAGCTGGCCGTAGCCCACGTCCACGGCATATACCCGCTTTGCCCCATTTTGGAGCATACAGTCGGTGAAGCCGCCGGTGGACGCGCCGATATCGGCGGCGGTTTTGCCTGCCAGGGCGATGGGAAAGACCTCCATGGCCTTTTCCAGCTTCAGCCCGCCCCGGCTGACATAGCGCAGCCCGCCCCGAACCTCCAGGGGAGCGTCCTCCTCCAGGGTGAGGCCCGGTTTGTCGCACCGCCGCTCCCCGGTGTATACCTGTCCGGCCATGATGACGGCCTGGGCCTTCTGGCGGGTGTCCGCCAGCCCCCGCTCCACCAGCAGCAGATCCACCCGTTTTTTAGCCACCGTCCATCACCTCCAGCGCCCGGCGGGCGATGGACACCCCGTCAATGCCGCACAGGGCGCGCAGCTCCGCCACGGTGCCCTGCCGGACAAAACGGTCCCCCAGGTTCACCAAGGCCAGTTTGAGCCCGGCCACGTCCCGGAGCGCCAACTCGGCGGCCAGCCGCCGCCCCACGCATCCCGCGTCCACGCATTCTTCCGCCACCACCAGCCGCCCGGTCTTTTGGGCACAGGCGGCCACGGTGTCCACGTCCAGGGGGGAAATGCTGTTGAGCTTCACCACCTGGGCGGACCTTCCCTTTTCTTCCAGCAGCCGGGCGGCCTCCAGCGCCTCATTTGCCATCGTCCCATAGGCGGCGATGGTCACGTCCGTGCCGGGCCGGATGACGCTGGCCCCCTCGACGCCGCACAGGGCGCAAAACGCCCCCTCGCCCCCCCTGGGGTATCGCACCGCCACCGGGCCGCGCACCTTCTCCACAGCATAGCGCAGCATGGCGCGCAGCTCTTCAAAGCTGGCGGGGCAGTAAATCTTCATACCCGGTACGGAGCTCAAATAAGCGGTGTCGAACACGCCGTGGTGGGTCTCTCCATCCTCGCCGGACAGACCCGCCCGGTCTACGCACAGCACCACATGAAGCCCCTGGATGGCCACGTCATGGATGAGCATGTCATAGGCCCGCTGCAAAAAGGTGGAGTAAATGGCCGCCACCGGCACCATGCGCTGCTTGGCCATCCCCGCCGCCATGGACACCGCGTGCCCCTCGGCAATGCCCACGTCAAAAAAGCGGTCTGGGAACTCCTTGGAAAAGCCCACCAGTCCCGTGCCATCGGGCATGGCGGCGGTGATGGCGGCTACGTCGTCCCGCTCCCGCGCCAATTGGCACAGGGTGTCCCCGCACACGGAGGAAAAACTCTCCCCGCCGGGGTTCAGGGGCGCGCCGTCCTCTACGCGGAAGGGCCCCACCCCGTGGAAACGGTCCGGTTCCCGCTCTGCCGGCGGATAACCTTTCCCTTTTACAGTCTTGATGTGGAGCAGCACCGGGCTGTTCAGCTCTTTGGCATACCGCAGCAGGCGGGTGAGGTAGTTCACGTCATGGCCGTCCACCGGGCCCAGGTAAGTAAAGCCCATATCCTCAAACATGCTGCAATGTAGGACGGCGTTTTTCACCGCCTGTTTTGCCTTATGGGTAACGCGGTACAGCCCCCGGCCCACCGCCGTAGCGCCGGTAGCCCGCCGGTAGAGCTTTTTAAATTGCAGGTACTGGGGCTTGAGCCGCTGCTGGGCCAGGTGCTGGGCCACCCCCCCCACATTTTTGGTGATGGACATCCCGTTATCGTTGAGGATAACCACCAGCTGCTCCCCGCTCTGCCCCGCGTCGGACAGCCCCTCGTAGGCAAGCCCCCCGGTCATGGCCCCGTCCCCCAGCATGGCAAGCACACAGTAGCCCTCCCGGTTCAGCGTCCTGGCCCGGGCCATGCCCAGGGCCACCGACACCGCGTTGGAGGCATGGCCGGCGATGAAAGCGTCCGCCCGGTGCTCCCGGGGCTTGGGGAAGCCGGACAGCCCCCCCAGCTTGCGCAGCGTGTCCATCTGGCCTCCCCGGCCGGTCAAAATCTTGTGGGCATAGCACTGGTGGCCCACGTCGAACACCAGCCGATCGGTCTCCAAATCGAACACCCGGTGGACGGCCACCGTGGCCTCCACAACGCCCAGGCTGGACGCCAGATGGCCCCCGGTTTTGGACACGCCCGCGATGATCTGCTCCCGCAGCTGGTCGCACAGCAGCTTTGCCTGGATGTCGGTGAGGGTATTCAGCTGTTCGGGGCCCATAGCCTTGCCTCCTCTCCTAAAACCCAAATGCGATGAAACTGCCCAGCAGGCCCACCGCGATGCCCAGCACCGACCCCACCGCCACCTGGAGCGGGGTGTGGCCAATGAGTTCCTTCAGATCCCTCTCCAGGTCCTCGGGCTTGAATTCCTCCCAGTTGTGCAGAATATAGTTGAGCACCTTGGCCTGCTCTCCCGTCTCCCGGCGGACGTGGGCGGCATCGTACATGACGATGAAAGCCACCACCGCCGACACTGCGAACACCGGGGAAGCGAACCCGGCGCTCATACCGCAGCTCACGGCGGTGGCACACACCAATGCTGAGTGGGAGCTGGGCATACCGCCTCCAGTGGTGAGATAAGTGATGTCAAATTTCCGATAAACTGCTGTGGCAATAAGCAGCTTCAACCCCTGGGCTACCGCCCAGGCTGTTACCGCGATCAGCAAAACCGGGCTCACCATCTCGCATCTCTCCTCTGTCTATATGGCATTTACGGCCTCTTTGCCGCATATTTCTCAGTTTTTCCTTTCTGCCAGGGAATCAGCCAGGGCGCACAGAAACTCTGGGCAGTCGAAAGTTTCCCGCACGCTCTGTTTGGCCTCCTCTGTCAGCGCCGCCACCAGCTCCCGGCACCTTTCCAAGCCATAAAGCGTGGCAAAGGTGGCTTTTCCGTTGCCCGCATCGGAGCCGATGGGCTTGCCTAGCTCCTCCTCGGTAGACTCCACATCCAGCATGTCGTCCCGGATCTGGAAGGCAAGCCCCAGCAGGCGGGCGTACCGCTCCGCCGCCGCCCACTGCTGCGGGGATGGCTCCGCCGGAGAGGCCGTCAAGCCCAGCAGGCAGGCCGCCTCCAGCAGCGCGGAGGTTTTCCAGGTGTGGGTCTGCTCGAGGATTCCCTCGTCCAGCTCACGGCCCACGTTCACAATGTCCAAGTACTGTCCGGCGCACATGCCGGCGCAGCCCGCCGCGCGGGCCAGAAGGGCGCAGGCCCTTCCGTTGGCCGCCGGGCTCGTCCGCTGGGAAGCGGCCAGCCGCTCAAAGGCCGACGCCTGTAGCGCGTCCCCCGCCAGCAGGGCCAGCCACTCGCCGTACTTCACATGGCAGGTGGGCTTGCCCCGGCGCAGCTCGTCGTTATCCATGCAGGGCAGGTCATCGTGGATGAGGGAATAGGTGTGAAACATTTCTACTCCACAAGCATAGTCCAGGGCGGGCTCCATCTCCCCGCACAGCGCTTCGCAGAACTTCAGGGCCAGCACAGGCCGCACCCGCTTGCCCCCGGCCAACAGGCTGTACCGCATCGCCTCCAGCAACTCCCGCTGGGGGCCGTCCTGCAGGAAACAGCCCTGCAATTCGCCCTCTGCCAAGGCCAGGGCCTCCCGGTACTCCTTGTCAAAATCCATCCGCATCCTCCCCCCCGAAGGGAACCTCCTCATCGTTGGCCAGCAGAAGGTTCACCTTCTGCTCCGCCTGATCCAGCAGCTGCTCGCACCGGCCCGCTAGTCCGGCCCCTTCCTCAAACAGCTTCAGCGACTGGTCCAGACCGCACTCGCCCTTCTCCAGCTGGGCCACAATAGCCTCCAAGCGGCCCATGGCCTCCTCAAAGGACTGCTTTTTCACCGCCATGTCCTCTCCTCCTTCCCCTCTACCACACAGTTCAGCACACCATCGGCCACCAGCACGTCCAGCCGGTCCCCGGCCTCCACCTGAGCGGCAGCGGATACCACGTCCTCCCCCCGCCGGGCGATGGCGTACCCCCGGCCCAACACCTTCAGCGGGCTCAACGCGTCCAGCCCCGCCGACAGGCGGCCCAAATACGCCCTTTTTTTCACCGTCTGGGCCCGCAGCGCCAGAGGCAGCCTGGCCCGGCAGGCTGCCAGCGCCCCGCGGCTGCCGTCCACCTCGCCCCGGAGGGCAAGCGCCAGCCGGCGGCGCAGCGCGTCCACCGCCAGCCTACGGTCCTGGATGGGGGCCTTGAGACCGCGCAGGGCTCGGCTGCCTTTCAGCCTCTCCAGCTCCCGCCGCCCCGCCGCCAGCCTGCCCGCCACCGCCCGGGCCAACCGGGCGGACAGCTGTTCCAGCCTGGCCTTCTCCTCCACCTGGTCTGGCGCCGCCAGCTCCGCCCCGTTGGAGGGGGTGGCCGCCCGCAGGTCCGCCACATAGTCGGCAATGGTCACGTCCGGCTCATGGCCCACAGCGGAGATCACCGGGATGTTGGACAGGTAGATGGCCCGGGCCACCGCCTCCTCGTTGAAGGCCCACAGATCCTCCCTGGAACCGCCTCCCCTGCCGGTGATGATGAGTTCGATATCCGCCCGGTTGTTGACGCGGTGGATGGCGGCGGCGATCTCCCTCGCCGCCTGAGCCCCCTGGACCCGGACGGGGACAACCAAAACCTCCGCCAGTGGCCACCGGGCCCCAAGGATGCGCAGCATATCCCGCACCGCCGCCCCCGCCGGGGAGGTGACCAGGGCAATCCTCCTCGGATACCGGGGCAGCGGCCGTTTATTCTCCTCGTTGAACAGCCCCTCCGCCTCCAGCCGGCGGCGGAGCTTTTCAAACGCCTCGTCCAGCGCCCCCCGGCCATCCTGCATCAGCTCAGCGCAGTAGAGCTGGTACTGCCCATCCCGGGGAAAGGCCGACACCCGGCCAAAGGCCACCACCCGCATCCCGTTGGCGGGGCGGAAGCGCAGCCTTGCCGCCTCTCCCCGGAACATGACGCACCGCAGGGAGGCGTTTTCGTCCTTCAGGGAAAAGTAGTGGTGGCCGGAGGGATAACACTTGTAATTGGACACCTCCCCCCGCACCAGCAGCCCGGCCAGCAGGGGATCGCCGTCCATCAGATCCTTCACGTAGCCGTTGACCTGGGATACAGTATAGACGGGAACGCCGGCAGTATTCACGCCCTCACCCCCCGCTCCAGCGCCCGGTGGGTGAGGATGGCTACCCCCAAGGCGTTATCGGTGGAATATTGGGGCTGGGAAAACACCGCGCCGCAGGCACGCTCCATGGCGGCGCGCAGCTGCCGGTTGGATGCCACCCCCCCCGAGCACAGCACCGGCAGCCCCGGCCAGTGCTTCTGCGCCTCGTGGGTGGCACGGATTACCACGCCGATGATGGTGTCCAGGGCGAAGCGGGCGATATTGGCGGGTTTCTCCCCCTTTTCCGCCAGCGACTTCACCTGGTTTTCCATGCCGGACAGGGAAAAGGAAAGCCCGTTGAGCTTCACGCGGAAGCCCAGCGCCGCGTCCGCCTCGGGGTACAGCGCGTCCAGCGCCTTGCCCGCCGGGAAGGGCAGGCCCAGCAGCACCCCCGTGCGGTCAATGAGCTGGCCGGCGGCGATGTCGCTGGTACCGCCCACCACCTCCGCCCGGACGCTGTGGCCCTCCGGCTCCACCCGGAGCAGCTCCGTGGTGCCGCCGGACAGGTGCCAGGCCAGGTGGGGCCTGTCCAGCAAGTCCTCCCGCCCCGCCGACCAGGCCGCGGCGGCCACGTGACCCTGTTGGTGGGAGCAGGGATAAAAGGGGACCCCCAGCGCCGCCGCCAGCGCCCGGCCCTCCCCCTCCCCCACCAGGAAGCAGGGCATATACGACCCCTCCACCTCCCTGGGGCGGGTTGACGCCCCCACGGCGGCAATACTTCCGACCACCCCATCGGCGCGCAGCTGCTCCACCATCAGGTGCAGCCGCTTCACGTGCTGGAACAAAGCATCGCTCTGCCGCAGGCCCAGCGCCCCCTCGGGCACGGTGAGCAGCTTCCCCCGGTTTTCCGCCCGGCCCCCGCCGAACACGGCGGCGGAGGTGGTGTAATTGCTGGTGTCAAAGCCCAGGCACTGTACGTCCACGTTTTTCACTCCTGCTCCGGCAGCTCGGTGCGCACAAAGGAACCCAGGATGCCGTTGATAAATTTTACCACGTCGTCGTCCACATATTTCTTGGCGATCTCCACCGCTTCGTTGATGGCCGCCTTGTTGGGCACGTCGGGCATATATAGGATCTCGTACATGGCCACCCGCATAATGGCGGAGGCCACCCGGTCAATTCGTGAGAACTTCCAGCCCTTGGCGTACTTGTCGATGTAGCCGTCCAGCTCCGCGCCGTGGCCGCCCACACCCCGCACCAGGCGGGTGATGTAGTCCAGCTCCCCTTCTCCGGGGAACTGGGCGTAAATGGACTCCTCCCGTCCCCGCAGGGCAAAGGCCTCCGGCGTGAGCTCCCGCTCCAAAAGCGCCTCGGCCCTTTCGTCGGAAAAGGCCAGCTCAAAGGCGAAGTGGACGGCAATCTCCCGGGCGGTACTTCTGTTCATGGGGTTCCTCCTCCCCCGGCGGGCTTCCGCCGGAATTCGTCCTCATGGGCACAACTGCCCATTTTGTATATTCGATTCATTATACATGAACCGCAAAAAAAAAGAAACCCCTTTTTTCAATTAGGCGCCGTTTGAAAATTGGCAATATGCCCAGCGGCAAGGAATTTTTTCGCCGGGCAAGGCGATTTGGCGTGTCGGCAATTTTCAAACAAGCCCTAAGCGTAACCCTGGCCCACGGCAAAAAGAGCCGGGGCTATGCCCCGGCTCCCCGCCGTTCCTTTTATTTCTGGAAGCTCACGCCCACCACCGTGACATTCACCTGGGCCACCTCCAGCCCGC
>CAJUQD010000059.1 GCA_910588105.1 uncultured Oscillospiraceae bacterium
TTTACCGAATCAGATATTGCGGCAGGCTCCCGTCCACTCTGGACCTCTCCAATCTGTACCGGGTCCGCTTTTATCAAAGCGCCGTCCCGCAAAAGAAAGCCCTGTGTCTGGATCGCCTCCAAGGTATCTCCCGTTACCTCGCCGTACAGCTTCAGGTCGGTGTCCACCAGCATTTGCAATGTGGCCTGCACTTCGGCGGAAATAGCCTGTCTCTGTTCCGGCGCAGCAAAATACCGCAGGACTGCGGCCTCCTTGCCCGCCTCCACAATCGCCTCTCCCACCTGAGCGTTCATATCAAACAGTTCAGCCACATCAGACCGCCATTGGGTCGCGACAAATTTCAGGGGGTTTTCCATGCGGAGTAAAATTTCAGCATTACCCGGCTCAAATTTGAAGTATTTCTTCATAAAATTGTGCGCTCCCTGCATGGCAGAGATTTCTGCACTCATGGCAATGATCTCCATCTTGTCCATGCCCAGCAGCTCCGCCCGAAAGTCAGACATATTCCGGTCCAGCCGGTCTTTCAGGGATTGGATTTGATCCACCTTCTGCTGGACATAGCCAGCCGGGTTCACCAGTGGGAATCGCTCATACGCCTTGATCGCATAGAGTATGTCGCAGATGGGAAACTCCCATGGGTGGTCCTGTTCTTTCCAGCACTCCAGCGCCACGGTCAGCGGGTCAGTAAATTGCAGCAGGGCTGTTACTTCATCGGCCAGAAAGTCATGTTCCTCCTTCAAATAGTAGTGAATTTTAGACAAGTTTTGCAGCCGGTACACATCTTCAATGTCCGGCCCGCCCTCTTTTGTGCCGACAGCGGCAGCGTGGTCCAGCAGGCATTTGTCGATCACTTTCATCAGCGGACGCTTTATCTCATAGTTCATAGAGGGTCTGCCTCCTTTTCGTGATTTTGTGTTATATGAGCGGGAAAAACTAAGGCGGGACTACCAAACGGCGGAGAAGATGATGTGTCACTTGCGCTCTGCCTTTTCCTCACGGGCAAAGCGTTCCTCCAGCCGTTCCACGCTCCAATCTTTCTTGAACTGTCCCAGGGGGCCGGGGCCGAACATGGTCCGCGCCCGGTTGTCCATATCCCGCAACCGCGCCCACAGCTCCGGGTGGTGGGTCCGCAGTTTCCGCAGCTCGTCAATGCGTTGCAGGGGACAGCACCAGCAAGAAGCACGGCGGTAAATCTTATACAGCCCGCCAAAGTCAAAGCCCCGGCTGTAACAAATCTGCAATGCCTGAGCCTCGGTGATCTTCCAGTCCACCAGAGGATAGCGATTCTGCGGATCATCTTTACATCGGTGGGCCTCGTCAGCGGCGATTCCAATATAGTGCAGGGCGTTCTTCCCCTTCTCCTGCTTCAGCCGGTTGGCCTCTTTCCGAATCAGGTGTGTTTTGCGCTGTCCAGTACACCAGCGTACCCTCATACCGGGCCAGCCATAGCCCGTCAAAGGCTGACCTTTCGCGATACGGCGCTCAATAGCCCGTTTTTGCTGCTGGGGAATCTCAAACATCATCCACTCGAAGCTGTGGGGATGGCGCAAAGTGGTGATATGGATGCCACGCTCCCGAAAAAGCAAACTGTCCAGTTTGGCAATATGTTCCTCCATTTCAGGAAATTCCATGCCGGTATCCGCATAGAGTACGCAGTCAATGGGCATTCCCTTCTCAATCATCAGGAGCAAAACGCACGAACTATCTTTTCCACCGCTCAGGCTGACAGCGTGATAAAAGTTGCCGTTTTCGTTTGTTTTCGTCAATTAAACCTCCTTAGACGCAAAAAGAAGCCCCGGAAGGAACAAGTCCTTCCGGGGCAAACGAATGATGTGTGGTTAATTGGAGTTAATAGCCCGTCCGGGGCAGTGTGGTGGATTTCCCGTAGATGTTCGTCACCCAGCGGGACACCGCCTGAATCCACTCGCCATTGTAAACGCCGCCTACATCAGCCTTATTTACAAAGGCTCCGGCAGGCAGGCCGGAACGGGCGGTGCAATAGATGTAGGGCTTTTCCACCTGGGCGAAGCCAGCGGGGGCCTGACCAAACACAAACATGATCTCGGTCACTCGCTCATTGGAGGCCAGCCCCAGGGCAACAGGAGACGCAGCCAGGGTGTAATTCCGGCTGGTGGACAGGTTATCCGCCAATGTCTGATATTCGCCGCCGTTGACCCGGTAAACGATCTTGTAATTGCCAGGGCGGTTATAGGTTCCGGTAACAACGGTATCCAGCCGCACCTCCGCAGGTAGGGTGTCCCTCCAATAGAAGCTGTCCAGACGGACATTGGAGCTGTTAGCGATGCCAGAGAACACATAGCGCACCGGCTGTCCGCCCATGACCTCCTTGGGACCGGTCTTAGTGATGGATACGCCGGTGGTCAATGCCTTGTTGGTCACTTCAAAGCGCACGATCTGGCCCTCATGCTCCAAATAAGCAGTGAGAACCGTATCGTTCACACCATAATTTGCGGGAGCCTTGACCTCCCGAATGGTGTAGCGGCCCAGGGGCAGGGGCTTGGACGCCGCCAGACCACGGCTGTCGGTTTTGATGGTATCCACCAGATTGCTGGCCTTATCGTAAATCTCGAACACGGCCCCCTCCAGCAGCGTCCCCTCCGGCAGACCGTTGGTGGGGTTGTAATCAGCGGATTTTTTTACGATCTGAATCTGCGCCGTAATGGGCGTATTCTTCCACTCCACCAGCGTGGTCTCTCCGGCAGTGACATACACGGTTTTCATCTGCGTATCGGGGATATAGCCCTCGTTTTCCAGCTCCCGCAGGTAGTAACGGCCGGAGGTGGTCAAGTTTTCAATGTAGACGTACCCGCTGTTGTCGGAAGTGTACTGGCCCACGGGGGTGTTAGCGCTGTCGTACAGCAGGAATGTTACCCCTTGGATGCCCTTCCCGGTCACGCTGTCGGTCTTATGAATCAAAATGCCGCTGAAAGCCTTGTTGGTAATGGTGACGGTTGTGGCTTTGCCGTCCTGGATGGTGAAGTAGGTGGGGGTAGCGTCCAACTCAAAACCCTTCGCCGCCTCGATCTCCACAGCGTAGTAGTCTCCGGCATCCAGGTCCAGATGGGCGCGGCCCTGCTTATCGGTGGTAATGGTATCCACCAGCGCACCGTCCATCTTCCTGATCTCAAAGGACACGCCGGGGATGCGCTTGGATTTGTCGCTCTCGGAAACCTTGATAAGCTCCAGTCCGCCCTCGGCCTTGTTGAAGAAGGTGAGACTCTGCGCGTTCCCCTGCTTGATGAGGATGGACTGCGGTGTGGTATCCAGCACATAGCCGCTGGCGGTCTTGGTTTCCTTGGCGGTGATGGTTGTGCCGGGGGTCAGATCGGTGAGAACAATGCGCCCGTTCCTATCGGTGATATACTCGCCGTTGTTCGGCCCCATAACCGCACCAGAGCTGTCGGTGACGAGGAAGGTCACACCCTGGATGGGATCGGTGGTGCCGTCCACATACTTCTGGATGGTGAGGGTTTGCTGGGGAGCGTTGTAGAAGGTGAGGGTCTGCGTGTCCTCCGGGCGCACTTCCACCGTCTGCGTCCGGGTGGCCTCGTCAATGGTGTAGCCGGGAATCGTCCTGGTTTCCTTGACCACGATAGTACCCACCACGCCGGAAATTCGGATTTCTCCGTTGGCATTGGTGGTATACAGGCCATTGCTGGACAAGTGGCCGTTGGCGGTGTCCACATAGCCGCCGCCAGCATAGGTCAGCTCAAATTCCACACCGGACAGCGGCTGCTTGGTGACGGAATCCAGCTTGCGGATTACCAGCCCACCAGCTCTCTTGTTCCAAAAGGTCAAAGACTGCGCTTCGCCTTCCTTAATGGCGATACTCTGGGGCTGGCCGTCCAGGATAAATCCATCCACCGTCTTGGTTTCTTTAGCGGTGATGGTTGTGCCGGGTGTAAGGCCGGAGATCACAATGCGCCCGTCATTATCCGTGGTATAATAGCCGTTGTTCGGCCCCACCACAGCGCCGGTGCTGTCCGTTACCAGAAACTCCACGCCAGCGAGAGGTTCATTCCTGCTGCCATCAATATACTTCTGAATTGTCAGGGTATTGGCAGGAATGTTGTAAAAGGTGAGCGTCTGTGTCTCCTGCGGATTGACCGTAACGGTCTGGCTCTCCCGGCCCGGTTCAATCGTATATCCAGACAAAGGCCGGGTTTCCTTGACTATGACTGTACCTACGATGCCAGAAATATGGATTTCGCCGTGGTCATCGGTGGTGTAAAGCCCCTTGCTGGATAGGTGCCCGTTATCGGTGTCCACATAGCCGCCGCCAGCATAGGTCAGCTCAAATTCCACACCTGCCAGCGGTTTCCCGGTCTGTTTATCCAGTTTCCGAATAATGAGAGAACCAGCGGGCTTGTTCCAGAAGGTCAGGTTCTGCGCCTTACCAGCTTCAATCCTGATGCTCTGGGGCCGTCCGTCCAGAACGTAGCCGTCCACCGTCTTGACTTCCTGTGCGGTGATAGTAGTGCCGGGTTCCAGCCCTTCCAGCACGATTTCACCGGCATTGTTGGTGTAGTAGATGCCTCCATCGGGGTTCAGAGGCTTGCCGGAGCCATCCACTACCTTAAAGGCCACGCCAGCCAAAGGCTCATTGGCGGTGCCCTCGATATATTTATGGATAGTCAACGTCATTTTCGGGTCGTTCTCGAAAGTAAGGTCATTGCCGCCAGAGCTACCGCCGCTGCTGCCAGAGCCGTTTCCGCCTCCGCCATTGACAATACTGTTTCCAGAACCGTTTTTGACAATGATGGTCTTGGGCGTGGTATCCAGCACGTATCCATCGGGGACTCTGCTCTCCGTGACAACAACGGTGCTGCCGGGAACGAGGCCCGTCACAACAACGGTGCCGTCCTTCCCCGTGACATAGCGGCCAATGATGTTCCCGTTGCCGTCCTTCACGGTAAACTCCGTATTGGGCACGGGCTTTCCGGTCACGGAGTCCAGCTTGGTCAGGGTCAGGCTGCAAAGAGGCTCATTCAAAAAAACAAGGGTCTGTGTGTCCTCCGGGTTGACGGTGACGGTCTGGGTCTGGGTGGACTGGTCGATCACATAGCCGGGAGCCGCCTTGACCTCCTTGGCAACAATAGTCCCGGTCACGCCGGAAACGCGGATTTCTCCCTTGTCGTCCGTGGTGTACAGGCCGTTGCTGGAGAGGTGGCCGTTGGCGTTATCAACAAAGCCGCCGCCCGCATAAGTGAGCTGGAACTGCGCCCCGGCGATCAGATTGCCGGAAACACTGTCCTTTTTCTGGATGACCAGCGTACCAGCCCGCTTGTTCCAGAAGGTGAGCTGCTGCACCTGTCCGGCCTTAATGAGAATGTCCTGTGGAGTGCCATCGAGGACATATCCCTCCACAGTCTTGATTTCACGGGCAATCACGGTAGTTCCCGGCTCAATGCCGCCCAGAACGATCTCACCAGCCTTATCGGTGTAGTAGGTTCCGTCGTCCGGGCCAACAGCGGCCCCGGAGCCGTCCACCACCTTGAAGCACACGCCGGAAAGCGGTTCATTTTCAGTGCCTTCAATGAACTTGCGGATAATCAGGGTGGTGGCGGGTTCGTTGTCAAAAATCAGGCTGTTGGCAACGCCGGTGCGGACAACGATATTTTTCGGGGTTTCATCCTTGATATAGCCGGTGGGGGCCTTGCTCTCGGACACTACAATGGTGGCGTTGGGGGCCAGCCCGGAGACTGTCGCTGTTCCGTCCGTCCCGGTGATATACCGGCCATTGTTGGGGCCGATGGCCCGGCCCTCGCTGTCCCGGACCAGGAACTCCGCCCCTTTCAGCGGCTTCTTGGTCACAGCGTCCCGTTTGAGGATGGTCAACGTGCAGAGGGGGTCATCGTAAAAGCGGAGGGTCTGCGTATCCCCGGCATTGACCACCACAGTCTGCGGGGTGGGGTCCGCCTGATAATTGTCCGGGGCCTTTACCTCGGACACTACATAGGTTCCGGGGAGCAGCTTGGACAGGACGATCTGGCCGCTGCGGTCGGTGGTGTACAGGCCGTTGCTGCTGGTCAGGCCCTCATTGTCCGGGGTCAGCTCCCCGTTGGCGTTGGTGATTTTGAACTGAGCGCCGGAGAGGGGCAGCTTCGTCACACTGTCGTACTTCTCCACGATCAGCCCGCCCTTGGGGGTGTTGGTTATGATAACGGTCTGCGTATCGCCGTTGGCCCCAATGACCACGTTGGTGCTGGGGCTGTCCATGACATACCCTGCCGGGGCCTTGGTTTCCGTCACCACATAGGCCCCCGGTGCGAGGTTGGTAACGCGGATTTCGCCGTTGCTGTCGGTCACAAAGAGGCCGTTCTGCGTCAATGTGGACGTGCCGATCACACCGTCCAGACCAACCTCACAGCCTGCGGCGGTAGCCACCCGGAACTCCGCGCCGGGGAGGGGCTGGCCGGTCTGACTGTCCCGCTTCTGGATAATCATGGAGCCTTTCGGCTGATTCTTAAAAGCAAGGGTGACAGTACGGCCCTCCTTGATCTGTACGGTCTGGCTCTGGGTGTCGATGATAAAACCGGCAGGGGCGCGGGTTTCCGTAACTACCACGCTCTTGCCGGGTTTCAGGCCGGGGATGCGGATTTCGCCGTTTTCATCGGTGCGGTAAATGCCGTTGCTGTCCCCGATCAGACTGCCGTCCGCGTACATGATTTTGAACTCGGCATCCTGGAGTGTAATGCTGGGGTTGACGGAGCATACCTTTCTGACAAGCAAAATCCCGTCCGGGGCGTTGTCAAAGCGGACGGTAATGACACTCTGCTCCCCGCTGTCGGCCAGAAACACCGTCTCGGAGGCATTGATGATGGAATACCCGTCAGCCGGGTCTACCTCCTCCACCACATAGGTTCCACTTTGCAGCCCCGTCCAGATGGCGGTGCCGTTCTTCCCGGTCACTTTCTGCCCGATGACAGTGCCGCCCGTGCCGGAAGTGCCGCCCAGATAGCGGAGCTGGAAGGTGCATCCCGGCAGAGCCTCGTGGGTCACGCTGTCGTACTTTTCCACAATAATTCCATTCAGCGGCTCATTCTGGAAGGTCAGGGTCTTGCTCTCGCCGCCGTGGATAATAACGCGCTGGGTGGTGGGTTCCTTCATCTGGAAGCCGGGGGCGGGGGCCACCTCGGTCACGGTGTACTCGCCGGGGTACATCTTCTTGCCCTGCTCATGCACTTTGATCTGACCGTTGGCGTCGGTGAAGATATACCCGTAGTCGATGGAGCCGGGGGCCTCCGCCGCCTCGCCGTTGCTGGTGTAGGTGACGTGGAACTTGGCCCCCTCAATAGGAGCGCCCGCCACGCTGTCCTCCTTAAAAATGGTCAGCTCCGGGGCCTTGTGGTTGCGGAAAACCAGCGTCTTTTCATCGCCTGGGTGCAAGGAAATTGTCTGCACACGGTCTTTGTCCTTATCCGGCAGATAATAGGGCGCGGGTACAGATTTCTCCGTCACCTCATATGTGCCGGGGGCAACCCGCAGGGTAGCCTTGCCGTCCTCGCCGGTAGTCCAATCGTCCTGATAGTCCCCGTTGATAGCTTTTACGGTGAACACAGTGCCGGGGACAGGCTTACCACTGTCAGCGTCAACCTTGGAGATCGTCAGCTCCGGCTTTTTAAGATTCTCAAAAATGACTTCCTTCTCATCGCCGCCATTCAAGCTGATGGTCTGGGTTGGCTCATCACTGATACAGTACGGCTCCGGGACAGACTTCTCCGTTACGCGATAACTGCCGGGAGCAACCCGCAGCTCCACGGAGCCGCTGGCCTCGGTGGTAACTTCGTGGCGGTAATCGCCGTCAATGGCTTCCAGCAGAAACACCGTACCGGGGATGGGATTGCCCGTACCCTTTTCAATTTTGGTAATTTTCAAAAGAGGCTGTTTGAAATTATCAAAAATCAGCTCCTTATTGTCACCAGCCTCCAGCCAAATGGTCTGCGTGGGTTCATCCCCCACCACATAGGGGGCGGGAACGGACTTCTCAACCACTTCATAGCTGTCCACGGGGATATTGGAGAGGACGGCCCTGCCGTCTGCGCCGGTAGTCACATCGTTGTGGTAGCCGTAGTGGATGCCCTTGATCTCAAAATGGGTATTGGGGATCACATCTCCAGTCTGCGCGTCCCGTTTCAGAATCGTCAGGTTGGGGAGCCGCTTGTCGGAGGCTGTCACGGTGACGGTGCCGCCGCCGTTGATAGTGGCCTGATCCACATGGGCGATGACCGGCTCTGTGAGGGTGGCGTAGGGAGCCGGGGCACTCACCTCCACAAAAGCGTACATTCCCTCGGTCACATCGGTGACGGTAATGGAGCCGTCCGCTTTGGTGGCCTCCGTGCCGACAATCTGGCCGTCCTTGATGATGTTGAACACCGCGCCGGGGAGGGGATTGTCGCTGTCATCCAGTTTGATAAGTTTTACCTTTACCTTGGCGTCATTTTCAAACACCAGGGCAATGTCGCTCTTGCCGTCCCAGCGGAAGGACTGCTTAGTCTTATTCACATCGGGGCTTTTGGTGTAGCCCTCCGGGGGTGTCACTTCCTCGGCGGTGTAGCTGCCAATGGGCATATCCTTCCAGGGAACGTCGGTCAGATAGCCGCCCTCGCCGGTGATGAAGGTTCCAGTAAAATCATTGTCCACGCCCTCAATTTTAATGACCGCCCCGGCGAGGCCCTTGGTGGGGTCATCCGCGTCCACCTTGCGGATACTGCCCTCGCCGGTGATTTCGGGGCTGTCGGCAAAGGTGACGGTTACGGTGTTATTGCCATTGCTGGGCAGGACCACATACTGCGGGCCAGCGTTGTCGATCTCATAGCCCTCCGGGGCCTCCAGTTCAGTCACGGTGTAAGTGCCCGCTTCCAGGGCGGACAAGGTATAGGTTCCGCCGCTACCCGTTACGATCTCCTTGGAGTAGGTGCCGTTTTCAGAAGTCACCTTAAATCTCGCTCCGGGCAGGCCCTTGTTGGGATTGGTGCTGTCTACCTTCTTGACAGTGAGATCATACTTCTCACGGGTGATATTCAGTTCCCCAATCATAATGGCCTGTACGTCGCTGGCCGGATGATAGTTAGAGCCGGGGCCAGTGTAAGCGTACTCATAGACGGCGCAATCGCCCCATACGCCCTGCGCCCCCAGGTCGAGGATATACTGGGCGCGGTCACGGAACGATCTGCCGTCCATCGTATCGTCAATGCTGGTATAGCTGGTATGCTCCAGATTGTTATAGACGTACAGCAGTTCCTCGGCGCAAGCGGTCACGGGGTCTGCCAGCAGACCGGCCTTGTAGCGCCAGACAATCGCCTGCACCCAGGCGTTCATCGTCCATGTGTAGTCGCTGTCCCACACATCATCCACGTTCAGGGCGTGGGCTTGATCGGTAAATACGCCGGTAGAGTGGGCGTAGAAAAAGGCCATCATGGTCTTGACGGTGGGATCGGAAATGGACTGGGGATTACCCCACGTGTGGCCCTCCAGGGACCAGCCCATGCCCTTGCCTTTCTCGGCGCAGAAGCCCATGGTACTCTTTCCATTAAGCCCAAAGTGCATCTGGTGGAGATGGCAGGTGCCCAGAGCCGGGGATTCATATTTGACCCCGTTATGAGTACAGTCGTCCATCTTGATGGAGCTGGGGCTTGCCGCCAGCGCCGTGGCAGGCAGCAAGCCCAAGATACACACCAGCACCAACAGCATAGCCGTTATGCGGGTGAGGGAGAACCGGATTTTTTTCATATGTTAAAAAACTCCTTTCCATTTTGCGGTATAAGAAAAGGCCCTTCAGCATGGGGCTGAAAGACCTTTCCATATCCGTATTCAGTTATTCGTAGGGATTGTGGGTGTTCGGTCTGCCAACGATCATATAACAGTAGGTTGCGCCGCCGCTTTCAGTCACACCCACGCCAATACCGTCACAGTCTGGCTTTATCATGGTTTCAAAGTGTCCTGAAGAATTAAGCCAGTTTTCGTGGGCGTGTTGGGCTGCATCCTCTGCGGCAACACCAGTGAATACCGTCAGGTTTATGCCAAAACCGTAAGGATAGCCGCTGTCAATCACGGCTTCGCATTCCTCCTGGGTGTGGTGCCAGGAATACCGCTGATCCGAGAGGGCTTGTGCGGCGTCCATCAGGGCCTCGTTGACTGGCAGCTCCGCCACGCCGTTGGCCTTGCGGGTCTGATTGATAAGCTGAATCAATTCCTGGCGAATCTCCATGTTGTCCGCCAGGGCGGAGCTGGTTTCACCGGCAGGAGAGGATGGACCGTCCGCTTCCACGGTAATTGTCACGCTCCCTGTCCGCCCGTCCGGGGCGGTCACGGTGATGGTGGCCTTACCAGGAGCCTGCGTCTTGGCCGTCCAGTAGCCCAGCACATTTTCTACACGCACAATGGCGGGGTCGCTGGAGACTGCGGTACAGCCCGGTTCCGAAACGATCAGGCCGCTCCCTTCCCCCGCTTTCAAGGTGGTCCCCTTGTAGCTGCTCACCCGAATGGAATCCGTCTGTGCCGGGGCTGTGCCGGTGTATGGCGCGTCGCTGTCAATCTGAACGCCGTCCTGCCAGTATACGTTGAAGCCCACCGCCTGTCCAATGTCCCGCAGCTTCACATAATTGTTGCCGCCAATGCTGTATGCGGTCATCTGAACCTGCTGGCCGTCCACGTAGATGGGCTGGACAGATAATTCCGCTATGACCCCTGCGGCATAGGCGGTCCCACCGCCGAACAGCACCGCTCCAACCAGCATACCCATTACGAAAGTGAAATACCTGTTTTTCATTTTGACGCCTCCATTTCTGTCTATCCGGGAGTTAGCTGCATCTAACCAAGTATATCATAGCAGAAATGGAAATATTTGTCAAGCGGTTTTGCGAAAGTTTTTCCTTAACTTTCGATGCCTTTCACGCACCAGCGGTATTCCCGCTCATTCCTCACACAAGTATAGAGGGTGATCTGGTTGTCGCTGGTGGAGGCGGTGCCGCTGTTGTCCGTCTCGCTGACCTTCTCCACGCTGGTGACAGAGTAGGTGCGGGTCCCCTCCTTGGTGGTGAGGGTGATGCTGTCCCCGATGCTCAGCGTATGGATTTTCCCGAAATAGGAGTTGGTGCCCCGGTTGTGAGCGGCCAGACAGACGTTGCCATTCCAAATGCTGGTGTCGGTGAAATGGCCCACGCCCTTGGTCAACGCCGCGCTGTCCGTTCCCTGGACGATCTTGGCGGTAAGGCCAATAGCGGGAATATGCAGACTGCCCAGGGTTCCGTCCGTATAGTAGCTGTCCTGGGTCACATCCGTATAGCCAACGCCGCCGCTCCCCGTCCAGGTGCTGGTGGAAAAGCTGTGATCGGGGAGGTTGGGCAGAGCGGAGCCGTCCACGCTGGGCAGGGTGGTGTAGTCCACATTCCCCAAGCTGTTGACCAGCCCGCCGTCCATGCCGCCGGGGGCAAGGTTGGGGGTCAGGTACTCGCCGGAGTTGGGGAGGTAGCTGGTGGGCGTTCCGAAACCGGGCGGCATCCGGGCGGCGGTCTTGCTCCGGTTCGTGTTCTGATCTTCTTCCTCCCGGTGAATGACCTCCTGGGAGGTGGGCTTGCCGAACAGATAATCGTCCGCTCCATCAAAGTCGTACTCCAGGGCGCTGGCCGGGGAGACGAACAATGTCACCAGCAGAGACGAAATAAGCAGGGCCTTCAAATAGGTTCGCAGCTTCAAGTGTCTGATCTCCTTTCTCTCATTTTCATCACGCTCCACCCGCCAGCGGCCAAAAGTGCGGCAATGCCGCCTGCACAGCCGAGTACGGAGAGCATTGTAGAGGGTGCGGGGCCGCTCTGGGGCGCAGGGGGCATCTCCTGAGACGTATCCGCCCCGGTCAGGCCGCTGTCCTGGGGCGCGTTGGTTTTCGTATCGTGATAGGGCACATCCGTACAGCCGAAGATGGCGGTATAGGTCACGATCTCGCAGTTGGTTTTGGCAACCTCGCCGGTGTAGTCCGCTGTGACGGTGTAGCCGGTGGCATAGCGGCTGGTGACGGAGCCGGTATAGCTGGCGGTGGCGGTATAGCGCACCACCACATCCTCACCCTCCATATTCGTGGAATCGGACCACTTCACATCCGCCAGCGTCAGCGTCCTACCGCCCTCTGTCACCGTCTTGGGAACCAGGGACAGGTCCGCGTCGGACAGGTTGGGATAGGTCCGGCTGGCGGAGAGGTTCCGGGTGGAGGTCTTGTAGCCCTTGACCTCCGCCTGGACGCTGTTGTAGTCCAGCTTCAGCATTCCGGCATAGCCGTCCTCCGTCTCCGCCTCGATCTCCGGGGCAAGCTGCTTCAAAATCTCCCCCAGATCGCCGGTGGCGCTGTCCGTGGTGACGGTCTTGGTCAGGGGCTGGGTCTCCACGCCGATCTCATCCTTCCGGGTCATTTCCATCAGGTGGAAGGTCCTGCCGTATTCCTCAAAATCCTCTGTGGGAATACCGGCGGGATCGTCTGAACGGGAAAGCTGGTAGACCTTGCGGATGCGGGGCTGGTCAAAGTCCCCGGCGGTGTAGGATTCTACCTCCACCGGGTAGTAGCAGGCAGCGGAGCGGTCCGCAGCCAGGGCGGGGGGCGAGGCCGCGCACAGAAGCAGTGCGGCAGTACACAGCAGCGTGACGATTCGCTGTATTTTCATAACGATCAGTCTCCTTTCTGAATTTTGTGTGATTGCAGTTTGAGCCGATATGTACTAAGGCGGGACCCGCAGGCGGCGGAGCAGGTTGCGGTGGGTCAATCCTTATCCCCTCCCTCCGGGCCGGACGTGGCGAAATAGGCTTCAAATTCCTGCCGCTGGGCGGGGGTCAGGGAGGTGAAGTGTTCCCCCTCAAAGCCGCACAGCAGGAACGTCCCGGCGATGAAGTCCCCGCTGTCCGTGGGATTCTCCCTGTTGGGCATGAGCTTCATGTGCTTGCCCTCGCTGTTGCAGATCAGCATGACCCGCTGGGGCAGGTAGCACCCGGCCTCGATAGGCCCGCCCACAATCTGCTGAAAGGCTTCCAGCGTGTCCTCCACCTGGGTGGGGCGGGGAGCCTCGCCGGGTTCTACCACCAGAATGTCGATTTTGTTTGCCATACAGAAATCCTCCTTCGTCTGTCCGGTTTATATTCCAGCCGCGTCCTGGGCCATATCATGGCTGACCAGGGATGCGTAATACTGGCTGATGGTCATGGGCGCGTTGTAGAGCGCCGCCAGGGTGTACGCCTTGATGTTCTTCACCAGCGTGGTGTTCTGGCTCAGGCTATCCAGAACGTAGGCGATATGCTCATGGGTGAGCTTCAGGAACCGGCTCTTGACCACGCCGGTGGGCATTTCCTCTCCGGCGATACGGATGAAGTCCCGCCGGGAACAGCAGACCTCCACCATAAGCTCCACATAGCCCTCCAGCGTGTCCGCGTCGTAGGGATGCTCTTGGAGCAGGAGGTCAAAGTCGATATTTTCCTGAATCAGCTCTCTGTACCTGTCCATCTCATCCATCCTCATCCGGCTCTTGGGCCGACCAGAAGGGGGAGAGGTGGACGGCGCGGGGGTAGGGGGAAGGATGGATGGGTCAGTATCGTTCAGATCAGTATTTTTCTTTTCAGTCTTATTAGGAGCGGAAAAATCGCAGTCAAGACCGCGTGTTTCCAGCGGTGCAGACTGCGGAATTTCCGCAGTCAAGAGTGCGGCGCTGTCCAGCGGTCTTGACCGCTGATTTTCCGCAGTCTGGGGAGCCGGAGGCGGCGGGGTCTGTCCCGGCTTCTGGGGCTGGCCGGGTTCCGGGGGCAGGACGAAGTTCTTGACGTAAATCCGCGTGGGCCGTCCCTGGCCCTGCTTCTTCCGCTCGATCAGGCCAATGCCGTCCTTGTCCAGCTCTCGGAACAGCTTTGTGGCCTTGTCCTTGCCGCAGCTCATGAGGTTCATAGCGTCCTCCTGGGTGAAGTAGATGTAGACACGCCCATCGCTGTCCATCCAGCCGTTTTTGATGGACAGCCCCATACGGTCCAGTAGCAGGCCGTAGAGGACCTTGGCCTCAATAGAAACGCTCTTGTAGCGGGGGTCTGTCAGCAGGGTCTTGGGGATGCGGTAAAAGCTGTACTGGTCCGCTTCGGTCCCGTAATAGTAGTCCAGGTTCAGATTTGACGGCATAGTGATTGCCTCCTTTGTGATGTGCGGAAAAACAAAAAAGCGCCCTGGTGACTGTTGATAGTCACCAGGGCGCTCATGCTTCTGCCGCTTGTCATTTTGGCCGTAAACGCAAAAAAGCCCACCCGCAACTGAATTTTAGTCAGTTGCGGATGGGCTTGTCTGATTGATTATGCTGCCGATCTCACACGGACACACAGCCCGTTCATGGGGAGGCCCTTGTACCCAACGAGGTAATAATCCTCTCCGTTGTGCTCCACAACGGTCCGGGTCCAGTAGGGAACATCGTGGTATTCGTCCGTCACCAGGGCTTCAACTGTGCTTCGGCAGTCGTAGAAGTGACCTTTGGCGGTCCGATATTTCCCAGCGGACCCTTTCCGTAGGGTGCTGACCTCGGTGATGGGCTGGGTCAGATAGGAAATGTACTCCTGCACATCCGCCAGCCGGTCCGTGATACGCCGCAATTCCTCCAGGAGAAGGAGCTGCTCGCCATCAGCAAAATCAATGTCGAGGCCGCTCAAATCATCATAGTCCGGGTAGGTAGAGAATTTGAGAAACTGCGCAATGCGCTGGTTCAGCTTGACAGCCTCTGAAAGCACCATTTGTAAATCAGCCATGTTAAGACCCCTTTCCTATAAATGTTGAATTTTCCACGTTTCCAACAAAGACACGATCACTTCCTCCATTTGCTGGGCGGTGTAGGTCTGCGGAAAGTATTGGCGCAGCCTCGTTTGCTTTAA
>CAJUQD010000060.1 GCA_910588105.1 uncultured Oscillospiraceae bacterium
TTCTCACGTTTGCCCTCATTGCCATCCTCATTAGAAGATTTTAAACAGGCTCTGAGAAGCTGTTTGAAACCACATAAAATTTGGAAGGAAAGCCCTCCTTTGGGCTTTCCTTTTTTGCGCGCCCATGGTATAATAAATCAGTTCATACATTTTAGGGCTTGTTTGAAAATTGTCAACGCGCCCAACCGGCGGGCCTTTTTCCGCCAAGCCGCGTTGACTTGCCTTGAAATACACAAAGTATTTCTGCGCCAAATCGCCTTGCCCGGCGAAAAAATTCCTCGCCGCTGGGCATATTGCCAATTTTCAAACGGCGCCTAAACGTGACTGGCGGCAGAGAGAGGAAACGGCTATGAAAATCGTAGTGAAAGTGGGCACCTCCACCCTGGCACACCCCACCGGGAGGCTGAATATCCGCCGGGTGGAGGGGCTGGTGAAGGTGCTGTCCGACCTGAAAAATGCGGGGCACAAACTGGTGCTGGTGTCCTCCGGGGCCATCGGCATGGGGGTGGGCAAGCTCAACCTGCCCGGCCGCCCGGCGGACATGCCCACCAAGCAGGCCGCCGCCGCCGTGGGCCAGTGCGAGCTGATGTACACCTACGACAAGCTGTTCGCCCAGTATAACCATACCGTGGCCCAGCTGCTGCTCACCGCGGAGGACGTGAACTACCCCACCCGGCGGCAGAACTTCGTCAACGCCGTGAGCCGCCTGCTGGAGCTCAACGCCCTGCCTGTGGTCAACGAGAACGACGCGGTGGCCACCGACGAGGTGGGGGTGGCCACTACCATCGGGGAGAACGATACCCTGTCCGCCATTGTGGCCCAGTGCGTGGGGGCAGAGCTGCTGATCCTGCTCAGCGATATCGACGGGCTGTACACCGCCGACCCCCGCAGGGACGACCACGCCGCCCTCATCCCCGAGGTGCGGGAGATCACCCCCGAGCTGCGGGCGCTGGCGGGGAAGCCCGGCTCCGCCCTGGGCACGGGGGGGATGGCCACCAAGCTGAAGGCGGCGGAGATTGCCATGGCCTGTGGCTGCGACATGGTCATTGCCAACGGCCAGAAGCCGGAGCTTTTATACGATATCGTCACCGACGGGGCCCACACCGGCACCCGCTTCATCGGAAGGAGGGAGGGCAGATGACCACCCGGGAGCTGCTCCGGCGGGCCAAGGGCGCAAAGGCCGCCATGGCCCTGGCGGATACGGAGATGAAAAACCGGGCGCTGCTGGCCATGGCGGACGCGCTGATAGACCATACCCAGCCCATCCTCACTGCCAATGGCCTGGATCTCATTGAGGCCAAGGGCACGGTGTCCAACGTGATGCTGGACCGGCTGGCCCTCAGTGAGGAGCGGATCTTCGGCATGGCCCAGGGGATGCGGGAGGTGACCGCCCTCCCCGACCCGGTGGGGGCGGTGCTCAGAAGGGAGGAGCGGCCCAACGGCCTTGTCATCGAAAAGACCGCCGTCCCCATGGGGGTGGTGGCCATCATCTATGAGAGCCGCCCTAACGTCACCTCCGATGCGGCGGCGCTGACGCTGAAGGCCGGATCGGCCTGCGTGCTGCGCTGCGGCAAGGAGGCCCACCGCTCCGCCGCCGTCATTGTGTCCGCCCTGCGGGAGGGGCTGGCCGCTGCGGGGCTGCCCCAGGACGCCCTGGGGCTGGTGCAGGACGTGTCCCGGCAGTCCGCGGTGGAGCTGATGACCGCCTCTGGCCTGGTGGACCTGCTGATACCGAGGGGGGGCGCGGGGCTCATCCGGGCCTGCGTGGATAACGCCACGGTGCCCGTCATCGAAACGGGCACCGGCATCTGCCATGTGTATGTGGACAGGGATGCGGACCTGGACATGGCGCTGAACATTCTGGAAAACGCCAAATGCTCCCGGCCCAGCGTCTGTAACGCGGCCGAGGTGTGCCTGGTGCACAAGGATATCGCCGGGGCCCTTCTGCCCCGGCTGAAGGAGCGCCTGGTGGATGGCCGGAAGGCCAGGGGCCTGCCCCCGGTGGAGCTGCGGCTGGACGGGGCCGCCGCGGCCTTCATCCCCGGAAGGGGAGCCGGGCCGGACGACTTCGACACCGAGTTTTTAGACTACATTTTGGCGGTGAAGGTGGTGGACGGCGTGGATGGGGCCGCCGCCCACATCGCCGCCCACTCCACCGGCCACTCCGAGGCCATTGTCACCGCCAATGAGGAGGCCGCCCGCCGCTTTACCGCCCTGGTGGATTCCGCCGCCGTGTACTGGAACGCCTCCACCAGGTTCACCGACGGGGGGGTGTTCGGCCTGGGCTGCGAGATGGGCATATCCACCCAGCGCCTCCACGCCCGGGGGCCCATGGGGCTGGCGGAGCTGTGTACCTATAAGTATGTGGTGCGGGGGGCGGGGCAGGTGCGCTGACGGCTTGACTGGCGTTTCACGTGAAACGTTAGTTCGATACTAAACCGGGATGGTGAGGAAGGTGCGCACCGCACCGCCCAGGTCGGCGAACAGCGCCGTGTCCGGCGGGAAAAAGGTGAACCACACGATGAGCCCGCCCAGCAGGGCGGTGAGGAGGAGGGCGGCCTTGTCCGTCCCCGGCCACTCGCACAGCGGCCACAGCGCCCGGGGCAGCAGGAAGCCCACCGCCAGCAGCACGAAGTACAGCGCCAGGTCTACGTACAGGCTTTCCCCCCGCAGGGTGATGTGGTACAGGTAGCCCACCCCCGCCAGAATGGCGCAGGAGACCGGCAGGCTCAGCAGCCAGGGGGTGCGGCCCATGCCGTTCCCGCCCCGGCCCAGCAGAAGCGCCGCCCCAAGCAGGGGAAAGTAGAGCAGCTTTACATGCTCCCACACGCTCTCCCGCACCGGGGAGACCAGGGCCGTTATGGGGTTGGGCAGCCAGGTGAATAGAAAGTGGAGCGCCGCGCCCAGGGCGGCGGCAATCAAATAGTAAAGCAACAATTTTATGGTCGATTTTTCCATAGTCACACCTCGCTTTTTTCTATAAAGTATGCGGCGCTTGGGGCAGACTATGTTTGTTCCCCGCTCCGCTTTTTTCGCGTGTTTTGTCGAATTTTGTCCAATCAATGCCGGAGGGGCCAAGACCTTCCGGCATAAAGCGGGGATGGCCCTGCGTTCCGGGCCCTGCCCTGCTTCCCCCTGTCAAACCCGCCTGACATTGCCACGGTGAAAATTTGTCCCCGCCGCCATATTAACAGGGCGGGCGTTACGGCGTCCATGGAAAGCATGTTCCACGGCCGCCGGAGCACCTGCCAGTTATGAAAAGGCGGTGAATGGATTTGAATGAAGAAGCCAGACCATGTATGGGGGCGTCCGCCGCGCGGTTTGTGGGGCTGCTGCTGGCGGCGGTGCTGGCCATGTGGCCGGCGGTGAGCGCGGCCCACGCCAGCGCACCCACGGTGATCCCGGTGGGCAGGGCGGTGGGCATTAAGCTCTTTTCCGACGGCGTGGTGGTGGTGGGCACCTCGGACATTGCCACCCAAGAGGGCAGCGTCAACCCGGCCAAAGCCTGCGGGCTGAAGGAGGGGGATATTATCACCCACATCAACTCCACCGAGGTGGACACCATTGAGGAAGTATCCGCCCTGCTCCAGGAGCTGGAGGGGGAGGCCATGAGCATCCGGGCTATCCGGGACGACAAGCAGGTGCAGCTTACCGCCACGGCGGCGCTGTGCGCCGCCGACGGGGCGTATAAGCTGGGGGCCTGGATCAGGGATTCCATGGCGGGCATCGGTACGGTGACCTTCTACTGTCCGGACAGCGGGGCCTTCGGCGCATTGGGCCACGGCATCAACGATGTGGACACCGCGAAGCTCATGCCGCTGGACAGCGGCTCCATCCTGCCCGCCACTGTGGCGGGGGTGGAGAAGGGCAAGGCGGGCGACCCAGGCCAGCTCCAGGGGGTGTTTGACACGGATTCCACCCTGGGCCTGCTCAGCGCCAACACCGACGGAGGCGTGTTTGGCGTGATGGCAGACAGCGGCTGGGTGGAGGGCGCCCCGGTGGAGGCGGCGGTCCGGGACGAGGTGGAACCCGGGGAGGCCACCATTTTGTCCAATATTTCCGGCCAGCGGGTGGAGGAATACGCCATCCGAATTGAGAAGGTGTTTCCCCAGCGGGAGGACGACTGCCGGGACTACCTCCTGAAAGTCACTGACCCGCGGCTGCTGGAGGCCACCGGCGGCATTGTTCAGGGGATGAGCGGCAGCCCTATTTTGCAGAACGGGAAAATTGTGGGGGCGGTGACCCACGTGCTGGTGGACGACCCCACCAGCGGGTACGGCATCTGGGTGGGTCGGATGCTGCGGCAATGTGATAACTAATTGTAATTTCCTGTTTTTTGATTCTAAAAGTCGGGATGTGGCCGAATTTTGACAAGAGATGTCGAAGAAAAATTTGAAAAAATGTGAAAAACTTTCTTGCCATGTGGAAGATTCTGTGGTATTTTAAGAGCATGCCAAATCTTGGTAAAACAGGATGTTAAACACAGGTCACAGACCGGAAAGGAACAGGAGACATGGGCGACAAGAAGAGGATTGTGCTGGCGGATGCCGCGGAGGAATTTCGCCAAATGCTGGCGGATATGATCGGCGGGGAGGCGGACCTGACAGTGTGTGCCCAGACGGGCAGCGGTGAGGAGCTGCTGGACCTGATTGCCCGCCACCGGCCCGACGTGGTGATTATGGATCTGATGCTGGCGGGCATGGACGGGCTGGAGGTGCTGGAAGAGCTGGGGGAGGACCGACCGAAGGTGCTGGTGCTTTCCGCCTTCGGCGGGCCCGCGCTGGCCGGGCAGATCTCCCAGCGGGGCGGGAATTACTGTATGCTCAAGCCCTGCCGGGCGCAGTCGGTGATTGAGCGCGCCCGCCTGCTGTGCGATGCCCCGACGCTCCAGCTCCAGGATGAGGGCGACGCCCGCGACATGGAGCGCCAGGTCACCGCCATCATCCATGAAATCGGTGTTCCCGCCCACATCAAGGGCTACCAGTACCTGCGGGAGGCCATCGGCCTGGCAGTGGCGGACATGGAGATCATTAACGCCGTGACCAAGGTATTGTACCCGGCGGTGGCCAAGAAATTCGGCACCACCGCCAGCCGGGTGGAGCGGGCGATCCGCCACGCCATCGAGGTGGCCTGGGACCGGGGCGATTTGGAGACGCTGCAAAAATATTTCGGCTACACTGTGTCCAACGCCAAGGGCAAGCCCACCAACAGCGAATTCATCGCCATGATCGCCGACCGCATCTCCCTGGAGCGCAGCCGCAGGGTGGGCTGAACGGACAAAATGGAAGGGCCGCCGTGCGTAAAGCACGGCGGCCCTTTTTTAAGCGGTCACAGCCTGAATTCATATTCCAGCTTGTCCACGGTCCAATCCTTGATGACCTGGGCGTAGTAGGCGCACTCCTTCCGGCACACCGCCACATCCAGGTTGCGGTAGTTGCCGCACTCGTAGGGGCTTTGGCCGGGCATCTCTTTGTCCCAGGCGGCGGCCTCGTTGAAAGCGCGCTTTAAAAGCTCCACAATGCCGTCCAGCGGGAGCTTTGCCTCATCGAACAGCACGTAGAAACCGGTCTGGCACCCCATGGGGCCGAAGTAGACCACCGCGTCCTTCTCGGGGCTGTTGCGCAGGATGGTGGCCACGATGTGCTCCAGGGAGTGGAGGGCGGAGTTGCTGAGCAGGTCGTCAGTGTTGGGGCGGCGGAAGCGCAGGTCCAGGGTGACCACCGTGCCGTCCCGCCGGGAGAGGTACATCCCGGGCTGGAGCCGGGTGTGGTCGATGGAAAAGCTGGCGATTCGTTCCATATTGATTCACTCCTTTATGTCCATGGCCGCCGCCAGGGCGCGGTTGAGCGCGGCCACGGCGGCGGGCAGATTGGCTTGGTACTCCTCATATTGGGACGGGTGGAACAGGTGGTCGGACACCACCCGGACGCAGCGGAAGGGCACTGCGTTTCGTAGGCACACCTGGGCGATGGCCGCCGCCTCCATATCGCACACCAGCGCCCCGAATTCATCCCGGATACGGACGGCCCGGTCCAGATCCCGGCCAAACCAGTCCCCGCTGGCCGCCACGCCGGGGACGGCCTGGAACCCGGCGGCGGACAGCCGCGCCAGGGTTTCTTCTGCTTTGGCACAGGGCAGCTCTACCCGCTCCAGCACCGGGACCAGCCCGGGGGGATCGCCGAACACGTCCAGGTCGTGCTGGACGCAGTGGGTGACCGCCACCGCCGTCCCGGCGGGCAGGTCGGTGAAGCAGCCGGACACCCCGGCGTTCCACACCCCGGAGAGGGAGAATCGGTCGATGAGGTATTGTGCGGCCAGGGCGGCGTTCACCTTGCCCACGCCGCACACGCACACGATGAGATCTCCCGGCAGGCGGCGCAGGGTCAGCCCCGCGCCGTTGTCCACCGGCGTTCCCCCGTCAAAGGGGGGCGCAATCTCCTTGTGCATGGCGAATATAACCGCGCGCATGGCTCAATGCCTGGCCGCCAGCAGGGCGGCGCGCACATCCCACAGCTTTTGGGAGAGGTCTACGTAATAGTTATGGGGGTACTCGAAGCGCTTCACCTCGTCCCAGAGGCTGTCCACCTCCCGCTGGCAGTAGGCCCGGGACTGCTGGATGGCAGGGATCTGATAGACCAGCTTCCCGCCCTGGAAGATGGGGGCCAGAAGGGGCCGGGCGGTGAAGTCGGACACGGTTTTGCGCTTCCAGGTGGCCTCCGGGTCGAACAGCTCCAGGGGCTTTGTAAAGTCTGGCTGCTCGTCGTAAACGCAGATGTAGTCGGCCATGGCCTTGCCGGTGGCGTTCTCAAACAGGCGGTATACCTTCTTGAAGTGGGGGAGGGTCACCTTGGCGGCGTTCTCGCTGATCTTGATCTTGGGCGTGACGGAGCCGTCCGCCTCCTCAATGGCGGCCAGCTTGTACACCCCGCCGAATACCGGCTCGCTCTTGGAGGTGATGAGCCGCTCGCCCACGCCGAAGGCGTCGATGCGGGCCCCCTGGGTGATGAGATCCCGGATGATGTACTCGTCCAGCGAGTTGGAGGCCACGATCTTGATGCCGGGCAGCCCCGCCTCGTCCAGCATGGCCCGGGCCTTTTTGGACAGGTAGGTCAGGTCTCCCGAGTCGATGCGGATGCCGCCGCTGGTGATGCCCAGCTCCTGGAAGACCCGGATGGCGTTGGGCACGCCGGAGTGGAGGACGCTGTAGGTGTCCACCAGCAGGGTGGCGGCGGTGGGGTAGACCTGGCAGTAGGTCTTGAAGGCGGTGTACTCGTCGGGGAACATCTGCACCCAGGAGTGGGCCATGGTGCCGGTGGCGGGGGTGCCGTACAGCTCGTCGGCCATGGCGCAGGCGGTGCCCCCCGCCCCGGCGATGTAGCTGGCCCGGGCGCCCAGCACCGCGCCGTCGGAGCCCTGGGCCCGGCGGGAGCCGAATTCGGACACCGGGCGGCCCTGGGCGGCCCGAACGATGCGGTTGGACTTGGTGGCGATGAGGGACTGGTGGTTCAGGGCCAGCAGGATGTAGGTTTCCACAAACTGGGCCTGGATGGCGGGGGCCCGGACGGTGAGGATGGGCTCCCGGGGGAAGATGGGGGTGCCCTCGGGCACGGCCCAGATATCGCCGGTGAAGCGGAAGTCCTTCAAATACTCCAGGAATTCCGGGGCGAAGCACCCCTTGCCCCGGAGGTATTCGATGTCCTCCTGGTCAAAGCGGAGGTTTTGGATGTAGTCGATGACCTGGGGAAGCCCGGCGGCGATGGCGAAGCCGCCCCCGTCGGGGACGCTGCGGAAGAACACGTCAAAGTAGCACACCCGGTCCTTCAGGCCGGTCTGGAAGTAGCCGTTGCCCATGGTCAGCTCGTAGAAGTCGAACAGCATGGTGTAATTGATGTCGTGTCTCATGCGGAGAATCCCTCCCATTGCAAATGCTAGTCTCTATTATATGTTGTCATGACAGTAAAATCAAGCCTAAAAGCGCTGAGCCGTCGTGAGCAGCGGGCTAAGGCCGGAGCGGAGCAAATTGACAGAAGCCACCGAAAGGGGGGCAAGGGCAATTTGCAGAGTCGGAGGACTTAGAACCGCGCAGCGAACAGGCGAAGCGTGACAACAAAAAGCGCTGAGCCGTCGTGAGCAGCGGGCTAAAGCTGGAGCGGAATAAGACCGAAGGAAGCCCCGGATTTATAAATCCGGGGCTTCCTTACAGCCAGGGGACGCGCCGGGTTCAGCGTCCGGCGGTATAAGGCGCCCAGTCCAATCGGACGAAAAAGTCCTGGCCGTGGCGGCAGACGGGGCAGACCTGGGGAGCCAGGGACGAGGTAATGATTTCCCCGCAGTTCAGGCACATCCACACCGTCTGGTGGTTGTCCTCGCCGAACAGCGCCCCCCGTTCTAGCAGGTCGGCCAGCAGCCCGAAGCGGTCTCCGTGGGTCTTTTCAATCTGGGCGATGAGCTCGAACTGCCCGCCGATGAGGTCGAAGCCCTCATTGTGGGCGGTTTTGGCGAACTGGGCATAGTCGTGCTCAAATTCCTGGTACTCGTTGTGGCGGGCGGCGCGGAGCAGGTCCAGGGTCTTGTCGGACAGGTCGATGGGGTAATTGCCGTCGATGGTAATGTTCTGCCCGGCGGAGGGCAGCAGCAGGTCGTAGAACACCTTGGCGTGGGCCCGCTCCTGGTCGGCGGTGAACTCGAAGACCCGGGCGGCCACCTCCAGCTTTTCTTTGCGGGCGGCGGAGGCGGCGATGGTGTAGCGGTTGCGGGCCTGGCTCTCCCCGGCGAAGGAGCGCATCAGGTTTTCCCGGGTCTTGCTCTTCATGAAGTCCACATTGCCCTTGTGGTAGTTTTCGTAAGCGTTTGGCATGGCGATCCCTCCAAATGTATTTGGTAGGGGTAGTATGCCCGGTTTTGGGAAAAACTTGCGCGGGCGGTGAGAAAAACGGGCCGTCAGGTTTGCTGTGGGCGGGCGCGGCGCAGCGCGGCGGCAAGGGGCTTGTATAAAAGCATGGTGATGGCGGCGTTCAGCCCGCCTTTGATGAAATTGAAGGGCAGAAAAACCGGGAGGAGCAGCTGGGCCACAGCCTGCCTTGAACAACCCATGTAGACGGGGGCGACCAGGTAATTCCAGGACAGCATGACGCAGACCATACATCCCCATCCACACAAAAGCCCGGCGGCGGCGCCTGGGGCCGTCTGCCTCCTTTTGTAAAGGAGGGAGGCCGTACAGGCGAAGGAACAGCTGGAAATAACGTTCATAAAGAGGCCCCACAGGCCGGTTTCGCTGATGGTGAACAGCTCGGCTAAGGAGACCGCCAGGGCGATGGCAAAGGAGGCGGACGGGCCGAAGGCAAAGCCTCCGATGGCAATGATAACGTCCTTGGGGTCGTACTTCAAAAAGAGCACCAGTGGGACCTGCCCCACGGCGGTGGCAGCGTAGGCCAGGGCGCAGAGCATTCCCATTGCCGCGATGGTTTTTGTTTTTCCGTTCATAAATAAAGACCTCCTGAAAAAATTCACGCCCGAACGCGGCAAAATGCCGTTCAGGCGTGAAAGGATCCAGGTGTGCCGGATATGTCAGCAGGGCATCGGGCGCGGGGAAAAAGAGCGCAGACAGCCAATGATCCCACTGGCTGTTCCAGCACACCTTCTTCGAATCCAGACTATCACTGTCGGTTTTGGAATTACGCCAAATCAGCGCTTGTGCGCTCGCGGACTGTACCGCCGATCGGGAATTTCACCCTGCCCTGAAGACATTACCACTATTCAGTTGTGTATAATCAGTATATCAAATTGGACAGGCCGTGTCAACGGAAAACCGGGCAGTCACCCACCCTCCCCGGCGGGAATACACTGGACTGATGACGAACATCGGACAGGAGGGGTTTCAAATGCTGCGGGCGAAAAACATCTGGGTGGCGGGGGGCGATCCCCGGCAGGCGGCGCTGGCAGCGCTGCTGGCTGACGACGGCCACAGCGTACATACCTACGCGCTGGAGCGGGGGGAGGGGACGGCCTGCGAGCCGTCCATGGCGGGGGCGGACCGGGCGGACTGCGTGGTACTTCCCCTCCCGGCGGCGGGACCGGACGGGCGGCTCAACGCCCCCCTGGCGGCGAAGGGCCACGAGCTGGAGGAGGTGCTGGACGCCCTGCGCCCCGGCCAGCTGGTGTGCGCCGGGATGGCGGGGGAGGGGCTGGAAGGGATGGCCCGGGAGCGGGGCCTGGTCCTCCGGGACTATTTCGCCCGGGAGGAGCTGGCGGTGATGAACGCGGTGCCCACCGCCGAAGGCGCCCTCCAGATTGCCATGGAGGAGCTGCCCATCACCATCCACGACGCCCGGGCGCTGGTGATCGGCTTTGGGCGGCTGGGCCGGGCGCTGGCCCCCCGGCTGCGCGCGCTGGGGGCGCGGGTGTGGGTGTGCGCACGGCGGTATGAGCAGCGGGCTGCCGCCGAGAGCATGGGGCTGGGCAGCGAGGGGACAGACCGCCTCCCCGACTGGCTTTGCAGCTACGACCTGGTGTTCAACACCGTGCCCGCCCAGGTGCTTGGGGTGGAGGAGCTGGCCGCCCTCAAGGAGCGCGCCCTGGTGATCGACCTTGCCTCCCGGCCCGGCGGGGTGGATATGGACGCCGCCGCTGCCCTGGGGGTGCGGGTCATCTGGGCCCTGTCCCTGCCGGGGAAGGTGGCCCCGGTCACCTCGGGGCGGTACATCAAGAACACCATTTATCATATCATGGAGGAATCAGACCTGTGAATCTCAAAGAATTGCGTGTGGGTTTCGCTTTCTGCGGGTCCTTCTGCACCATGTCCCAGGCGCTGGACGCCCTGGAACAGACCGCCGCCCGGTTCGGGCCGGTGACCCCCATCGTGTCTGAGACGGCGGCGTCCACCGACACCCGCTTCGGCGCGGCCCACGACTTCATGCGGGAGATGGAACGCATCTGCGGCAGGCGGGTGGTTTCCACGGTGGCCGGGGCGGAGCCCATCGGTCCCAAGGGGCTGCTGGACGTGCTGGTAATCTGCCCCTGCACCGGCAACACCCTGGCCAAGCTGGCCCACGGGGTCACCGACACCTCGGTGACCATGGCCGCCAAGGCCCACCTGCGCAACGGCAGGCCCCTGGTGGTGGCGGTATCCACCAACGACGGCCTGGGCGCGTCCGCCCCCAACCTAGGGATCCTTCTCAACCGAAAGCATGTGTTTTTAGAGACACACCGATAAGGGTGGACAAACGGAAAAGGCACAACGCATAGTCTCTGATACCTGTTACACAGTAAGCAATAGCGCCACCGAGCGCCATCTGCAAGCGGCCATGGACAAACGCAACTAAGTTTGCATTCTGCCCATGGTCGTTTTATTTTACCTGATTCACCGTCAAAAAAGTGCCTCGTTATAAAGTTTGTCGTTTTTGGATATATGAGGGTAGCAGTAGCCGCACAGCCGCTTAAAGCTATTGCCGCCCCTGCTTTTATCGCTCCCGTTCGCGTGATTTGCCAAAGGCCGGGGGTGATTCAATCCGCATGAGGATTGACAGGGGCAAGCCGGAACCTGGAACGCCGTCCGCAAAAGGACATGGCGCGAAACCAGCAAACCAACAGCGGCGCAAACCGGGACAGTGGGCCTCGCTCCGGGGTATCGCTCCCGGTTTCCCAACTGGCCCGGCCAGTCCGGGAAGCCAGGGGCGATACTTCGCGGGGATTGCTTAACGGTTTGGCCCTGGTGGGCCAAGCCCTACAATCCCCGCCCCTCCGCTCGGCCCCGTGCGCGGGGAGGGAGCGCGTACCACCCAGCGTCACAGAAAGGAGTTGTTGCATGGCAAAAAAGCATATCCAAAATATCTATCCCCGCGACAGGAACGCGCTAACCACCCTCGCAAAATGTGGCTACACCACACATGAGCAGCTACGGGAGTTTTTGCGCGATAAACGGATTTCCGGGTACTGCAAAGATGGGCTGATTGAAAAATCAGTCTACAGCCAGCCTGGGGGCAAGGGCCAGGATAAAACGGTATATCACCTGACCTCTAAGGGGCGGGATTTATGCCGCCGCGAACTGTCTATTGACCACATATACAGCGCCCAGAACCCGGCCCATGATTTGCCGCTGACCACCCGCTACCTGTCCCTGACCGAGCATGAGCGGGCCACCTGGAAAACCGAAACCCAATGCCGGGATATACTGCTCGGCCACATCAGGCAGTTGAGAAACCAGGGCGAGGAAGAACGGGCGGGGGAATTGTGGGAGAAAATGCGGGAGGGTCGCATATCCATGCCTGACGCTCTCTATACGGCCTCTGGCGGCGTTTCTATGGCGTTCGAGGTCGTGACGGATAGTTATGGTCAAGCGGAGATAGAGGCCAAGGAAGAGGCCGCAGAGGCCCTTGACGCGCAGATTGAATTTTGTAGAGCATGAAAGGGGTGAAACCTTTGACAAAAAACGAAGAAAAAGAAATGCTGTGCCAAAAATTCCAGGTGTTGCTTGCCCTGATTCTCCAATACGGCGGCGGTGCTATGCTTCTGCCCCAACTCCGGGCGTTGTGCGCCGTCCTGTTGGACATGAACGGCCAGACGGTCAACCGGGCTGTCCGTGCGCTGAAAGCTGCCGAAATCCTGACCCGTCAGACGTGGGTAGACAACAATAGCGATTTGATTTTGGCCCGAAAGTACGCCTACCGATTTTTCGAGGGCAAAACCAGCCAGGAAATCGCCACCACGCGCCGCCCCCACACCATGGCCCCATACCTTTTGGGGGCAAGGAAAATTGACTGGCTGCTGTCCTTCATCGAAAAAAACGGTATCACCAGCGCGGCGGACCTGGAATACCATCTATCCGCCATAGGCTGTACCATGTTCCTCCGGCTCCCGGATTTGTTAGGGTACTATCAAGAGCAAGCGCCCATCCTGTCCTATGTCCGCCCGGACAATTATTGTCAACAAGAACGGCGATTAGAACTCAGCGACATACAGCGGCGCACGATGGCCCAGGGCAACGCCCCAGCCGAGGAATACGCCCCGCCCATCACCACATTGGAGCAGCTACACCGCCGGGGCATTTACATTTATTTTCTGTCTGAGAAAAAGAAACAGGTTGGTTTTGTGCTGTTCGCCGGACGGGAAACCAAGGCCCGCCGTCTCATGGACTGGCTCATAGACGCTCATTTTTGGGTAACTTCTCTGCTGCCCGAATACGAAACGGGCCTATGGGTATACGCCCTGGACTGGGACCACAAAGCGGCGCTGATGAACGCATTCACGGCCATTGCCCCCGGCACATCGAAAACTATGTATTATCGATATCGCTTAGAGGGCGCAAAAATTTATGGCCGCGCCAACATCGGCGTAGTTGACAGCGATTTCATTTCCAAATGGTGCGGAAACGTGTCCGCGCTGACAAATTGACCGCCCCGACAGGGGCAGAAAGGACTATTTTATGGATTTTCGGAATCTTCCTTTTATGGATTTTGAGCACAAAACCTTGTTTGAAAACGCGATGCACGATACAGGCACCGCATACCCGCCCAATATCGCCGCGATTTATCTTCTGTCCGCTCATGAGGACACCCGCGCCGATTTTTGGAACCTGGTTGACCTGGACGGCAATTTCCGGGGTTTGCCGGAGGATTGGTCGGACGGAACCACCAACCCCGATACCCGCCGCCTGTTGGCTCTGACGGCAAATCTGGCAGTTGGTGACGGGCCTTACCCCGACCTCGCCCCGGCGTACCTCTACAGCGGCCCTTACGCGCCCATTCTCAAAGCCGCAACTGATTATTGGTACAGCAACACCCGCGCCATGTAACGCCCCTTTACAGGGGGCTTACCCGCAGTTTGGGGTATACCCCCGCTTTACAGACGGAAGGGAGCAGAAAAACGTAAAAATAGACCTGTTTTCCGCTTTCTTTTGCACGTTGCAGACAACATCAAGACTTTATTTTTACATATGGAGGGATTTATTTTGAATATCGCTTATATCAGAGTTTCCACAGAGGAACAGAACGAAGCACGCCAGAGAGAGGCATTGGAGCAACACAATATTGACAAGTTTTTTATCGAAAAGGCCAGCGGAAAGAATACAAAACGCCCGGAACTGCAAAAAATGCTGGACTGGGCGCGGGAAGGTGATACTATTTTTATCCATGACTTGTCCCGTATTGCCCGGAGCACAAAGGACTTGCTGGAACTGCTGGTCACGTTGGACGCAAAAAAGGTTGCTTTGATGAGCGACAAAGAGAACATAGACACCACCACCGCCACGGGAAAGCTGATTGTTACCGTGATAGGGGCTATCAATGAGTTTGAGCGGGCTAATCTGCTGGAACGCCAGCGGGAGGGAATTGCCATTGCAAAGCGCGAGGGAAAATACAAGGGCCGCAAGAATATTGTCATTACGGACATTGGGCAGTATTATGAGCGGTACAGGAACCGGGAGGCAAGCAAGGCCGAATTGGCCCGCGAATTGGGAGTTTCACGGCCCACGCTGGATAGGTTGTTTTTGAAATACAGAGGGAGCGCTCCGGCTTGACCGGGCGCTCCCTGCTTGTTTAGGGGGCTTGCGCGGTGTGCTTCTATGTGATATATTAACACTAAACTGAGCGATAAATCGGTGTTTATCGGGAAGCAAATAAAGAAATAAAGCGAAAATAAGTGTTTAGGAGAATATTATAAATATGAAAAATTCCTCGAAAAATAAATACTTTGCAGTTTTTATCATATTAAGTTTTCTAATTTATGTAATGTCCAACGGAGAATGGTGTGTTCCGATTTTTGCGTGGATTTATCCAATTTTGTTTCTGTGTATGGTTTATCTCAATCATACACGTAAAGTATATCTTATTATTAGTGCTATATATGCCATTGGTTTTATTGTCCAGTTTTGGAGAGCCATTGGAATGGATATAA
>CAJUQD010000061.1 GCA_910588105.1 uncultured Oscillospiraceae bacterium
AAACTACATTTTTTCCTCGGCGTTTTCTTTCATTTTATCACTGGCGCTGACAGACAGGTAGCTTCTGGTCATCCTGGCCAGAGGCGCAGGAAAGGGGGCGTTTGAATGATAGATGAAGAAATTTCCCGCAGCACCATCGCAATCTCCGTCCGGGCCAGCAAGCTGACGGCGCGGGGGCTGGCCTACGCGCTGGGGGAGGCGGCCAGGAAAATCCGCAAGGCCCAAGCGCCCCAGGGCAAGCAGACGGTAAAGCAGTTACTGCGCCACGGCGGGGAGGCCAGCGCCATCGACCTGCCGGGGCGGGTGAAAGACTTTGACCGGGTGGCCCGGCGCTGGGGGGTGGACTACGCCATCAAGCGGGTGGAAAAGGGTAAATACCTGCTGTTGTTCAAGGCGAAACAGGCGGACGCCATCACGGGCTGTTTTTCGGAATACTCCCGCCGGATGATGAACCGTGGCCGGGATCAGCACGTCCCCCTCCGGGAACAGCTCAAACGCGCCCAGGAGCTGGTACGCGATCAGCCCCGACAAAAGGAGCGGACAAAGGAGGCGGAGCGTGAGGAAAGATAATATCCGCAAGTACATTTTACCCAATATCCCCTATCTGTTCGTCCTGTGGGCCTGTCTGAAAGCGGGGACGGCCTACCGTCTGGCGGCTGGGGCGGATTTGGCGCACAAGCTGGTGGGGATGACGGCGGCCCTCGGCCCGGCCTTTGCCGACTTTGCGCCGGGTCTGAACCCCTTTGACTGGCTGGTAGGCATCGCGGGGGCGGCTGGCATCCGGCTCCTGATTTACTGCAAGGCGAAAAAGGCCAAGAAATTCCGCCCGGATGCGGAGTATGGATCGGCCCGCTGGGGCGGGCCAAAAGATATTGCCCCTTTTGCCGATCCCAAGTTTGAGAATAACGTCATTCTCACCAAAACGGAATTTCTCACCACCAACACCCGGCCCAAGAACCCGGCCAACGCCCGGAACCTTAACGCCTGTGTCATCGGCTCCAGCGGCTCCGGCAAAACCCGCTTCTGGCTCACCCCCCAACTGCTCCAGGCCCACAGCTCCTATGTGGTGGTAGACCCCAAGGGCGGGGTGCTGTCCCAGGTGGGCTATTTTCTCCAGAAGAAAAAGGGGTATAGGATTAAGGTTTTCAACAGCATCGACTTCTCAAAATCCATGCACTATAACCCCCTGGCCTATATCCGCAACGAGGCCGACATTCTGAAATTCGTCAATGCCCTGATCTCCAACACCAAGGGCGAGGGCAAGGAGGGAGATCCGTTTTGGACGAAATCTGAAACGCTCCTGTACTGCGCCCTGATTGCCTATATCATTTTCGAGGGGCCGGCGGAGGACAGGAATATGAACACGCTGGTGGATATGATCTCCGGCATGGAGGTAAAAGAGGACGATCCTGACTTTATGAACGCGGTGGATTATATGTTCGCCGGGCTGGAAAAACGCAAGCCGGATTGCTTTGCGGTGAAGCAATACCGCAAGTACCGCCTTGCCAGCGGCAAAACCGCCCGTTCGATCCTGATTTCCTGTGGGGCGCGGCTGGCCCCCTTTGACATCCCCCAGCTCCGGGAAATTATGTCCTATGACGAAATGGAGCTGGACAAGCTGGGGGACAAGCGGACGGCGGCTTTCTTCATTATCAGCGACACAGACAGCACCTACAATTTTATTGTAGCCCTGGCGTTCTCTCAAATGTTCAACCTGTTGTGCGAGAGGGCGGACAACGTACACGGGGGCCGTCTGCCCCATCATGTGCGGGTGCTGTGGGACGAGGCGGCCAACACGGGCCAAGTACCGAACCTGGAAAAGCTGGTGGCCGTCATCCGCTCACGGGAGGTGAGCCTGACCCTGTTCTACCAGCAGATGGCCCAATGCAAGGCCATCTATGACAAGAACGCTGAAACCATTTTAGGCAATATGGACAGCGTGATATTCCTGGGAGGCCGTGAGGCCAGCACGATCAAAGAAATATCCGAAAACTGGCTGGGGAAAGCAACGATCTCCATGCAAACGGAGGGGCGCTCCCGTGGGCAGTCTGAGAGCTTCAGCCAAAACACCCAGCGCCTGGGCCGGGAGCTTATGACCCCCGCCGAGCTTGCCACCATGCCCGGCGACAGGTGCATCCTGCAACTGCGGGGCCTGCCGCCGTTCTACTCCCCCAAGTACGATTTGAAACAGCACCCCAACTACAAATACACCGCCGAGGCCGATAAAAAGAAAAATGCTTTTGACCTCTCCCGGCTGATCCGGCGGCGTATGGACAAGCTGAACCCCAGCGAGGAATATACCGTGTACGAGGTGGACGTGCCGGACGGGGGCCACATGGAAGAGGACGAGGACATCCTCAACTATGACGACCTGGACGACCCGGACACTTTTGTATAGCTTCTGGCAAAAGGGTTCCCACAAAGTCAGTGACTTTGTGGGAGGAGGAAGCACAACGGAGCGGGCGGACTTCTGGCCAGCATGGCCAGAGGTAGCCAGCGTAGTTTGTGCTGACGAGGCCAGAGGATGACCCTGCCGCCGTAACTGGCGGCTTTTTTCATGGCCGGGATGATATTCCTGGAGAATATGGAGGTTTATATGCAGTTTTTCTCTACCGCTGTCACTACCTTGCAGACCCTTGTTGTGGCCCTGGGCGCGGGCCTTGCCGTGTGGGGTGTGGTCAATCTGCTGGAGGGCTACGGCTCGGACAACGCTGCGGCCAAGTCGCAGGGCATCAAGCAGCTCATGGCCGGAGGAGGCATCATCCTGCTGGGTACGACCCTGATCCCCCTGCTGTCCACCTTGTTCTAAGGGCAGGGGCCTATGGGTATTCTCACCGACTGGATCACGGAATGGCTGAAAGAGCTGCTGATTGACGGAATCATGGGCAACCTGGGCGGGCTGTTCGATAACGTCAACGCCCAAGTCGGAGAGATCGCGGTACAGGTGGGAACCACCCCGGCGGCATGGCACGCCGGGGTGTTCTCCCTCATCCGCCAGCTTTCCGAAACGGTGATACTGCCTATCGCCGGGCTGGTCTTGACCTTTGTGGCGACCTACGAGCTGATCCAAATGATCCTCGAAAAAAATAATATGCACGAATTTGACGTGGCGAATATCTACAAGTGGGTATTCAAAACGTCCTGCGCCATCCTGATCCTGACAAACACATTCAATATCGTTATGGCGGTATTTGATGTGTCGCAGAGCGCAATCGCAAGCGCGGCGGGGCTGATACGGGGCAGTACCAGCGTCACGCCGGATATGCTGGCCGACCTGGAGGCCACGCTGGAGACAATGGATGTCGGCTCCCTGCTGGGGCTGTTCATGCAGTCCATTTTAATCAATGTCACCATGACGGCCCTGAACATCATTATTTTTGTGCTGGTGTATGGCCGCATGATTGAAATATATTTGCTCACCAGCCTTGCCCCCATCCCCGTGGCGACTCTCTCCAACCGGGAGCTGGCGGGACGGGACAGAACTACCTGAAATCCCTGTTTGCCGTGGCGTTCCAGGGGATGCTCATTCTGGTGTGCGTGGCGATCTACGCCGTACTCATTCAGGGCATCGCCACCAGCGGCGACCCCATAGGGGCGATATGGGGGACTATCGGCTACACGGTGCTGTTGTGCTTCATGCTGTTCAAGACGGGCGGCATTGCCCAGCGCGTCTTTGGCGCTCACTGACGAAAGGACGGTGATTTATGCAGGAAATTCTTACTTCTGGAAAAAGGGTTCCCGCAAAGTCGGCAGACTTTGTGGGAGGAGGAGCCGCAACGGAGCGGGCGGATTTCGGCGGCACAGCCGCCGAAGGAGCAGAGCGGAGTTTGTGGCGACGAGGCCAGAGCTTTACCCCGGACGGGCGGCCCCTGGCCCCGGACGGCCTGTTTCTCATGGACGGCATCGAGGGGCTGCGCTCCCTGCCCCGGCACTCGGTTGATATGCTCCTGACCGATCCGCCCTACGGCACGACCCGGAATTACTGGGATGTGCCTTTGCCCCTGCCGGAGCTGTGGGAGGCGGTGCGGTGGGCGGTGAAGCCGGAGGGGGCGGTGCTGCTGTTCGCCCAATGCCCCTATGATAAAGTGCTGGGCGCGTCCAACCTCCCCATGCTCCGCTATGAATGGGTGTGGTACAAGAGCCGATGCTCCGGCTTTCTCAACGCCCGCCGCGCTCCGCTGAAAAAATCGGAGAATATTCTGGTGTTCTATCGGAAGCCCCCGCTATACGATCCGCAGTTTGAGCAGGGGGAGCCGTACAAGAAAATCCACCGAAAGAGCGGCAACAGCCCCAACTACGGAAAATTTGAGCGTACCAGCGGCGAGTCGGACGGGCGGCGGTTTCCTGGGAATGTGCTGGCGTTCCCCACGGTGGCAAACGCCGTCCACCCCACGCAAAAGCCCGTTTCCCTGTGCGAGTATTTCATCCGCACCTACACCCGGCCCGGCGAGGTGGTGGCGGACATCTGCGCCGGGAGCGGCACAACGGCGGTGGCCGCCGTCAACACGGGCCGCCGCTACATTTGCTTTGAGAACGCCCCGGCCTTTTACGGCCCCGCCGCCGAACGGGTGCGCCGGGCGGAAGAGGCCGTGGCCCAGGGCGGGAAAGGGGTGTAACCATCGGAGGATATTCCATTATCTACGCTGACCCGCCCTGGCGCTACGCTCAAAAGGGCTTGCAGGGGGCGGCGGAGCGGCACTATCCCACCATGAGCATTGACGAGCTGTGCGCCCTGCCTGTGGCCGACATCGCGGCCCCGGACAGCGCCCTGTTCCTTTGGGCTACGTTCCCCCAGCTCCCGGAGGCCCTGCGGCTGATTAAGGCGTGGGGTTTCACCTATAAATCCGTGGCGTTCGTCTGGCTGAAAAAGAACCGCCGGGCGGATAGCTGGTTTTATGGGCTGGGCTTCTGGACGCGCTCCAATGCGGAGGTGTGTCTGCTGGCAACGCGGGGCCAGCCCCGGCGGCGGGCCGCGAATGTGCATCAATTCATTATCTCCCCCATAGAGGGCCACAGCAAAAAGCCGGACGAGGCCCGCGAGAAAATTATGTCCCTGATGGGCGACCTGCCCCGCGTGGAGCTGTTCGCCAGGCAGACCCCGCCCGGCTGGGACGTGTGGGGGAACGAGGTGGAGTCCGTCAACTTATGGTCAACGTGGCCAGAGGCCACAGGGCCGGAAAGGAGGTTGAAAGATGGCCTATGTGAGCATCCCCAATGACCTTTCCAAAATCAAAACCAAGCTGGCCTTTAACCTGACCAGCCGACAGCTGGTGTGCTTCGGCTGTGGGGCGGCGGTGGGCATCCCTGCCTTTCTGCTGACCAGGAGCGCCATCGGGAACAGCGGGGCGATGTTCCTGATGCTGGCCGTCATGCTCCCCGCCTTTTTTATGGCGATGTACGAAAAGGACGGCCAGCCCTTTGAAAAGGTGGTGCGGAACATTGTCCGGGCCAAGCTCTTGCGCCCCGGCGTGAGGCCCTACCGAACGGAGAACCTGTACGCGCCCTTTGCCGGACAGGTGGAAAAGGAGGAAGCGATTGCAGAAAAATCAGCGACCCAAACACGGCCCCGCAAGGGGTAAGGGCCGGGCGGCACTCTCCGCCCAGCAGACCGTTCCCTACCTGGAAATGCTGAAAGATGGCGTTTGCCGGGTGCGGGACGGCTACTACACCAAGACCATCGCCTATGAGGACATCAACTATTCCGTTGCGTCCACCGAGGATCAGGCGGCCATTTTCAGCGGGTGGTGTTCGTTCCTGAACTACTTCGACAGCGCCCTGCCGTTCCAGCTCTCCTTTGTCAATCACCGCTCCCGTGGCGGGGGCCGCTACAAGGTCAATATCCCTATGGCCCACGATGAATTTGACAGCATCCGGGGCGAGTATGTGGATATGCTGAAACGGCAGATTGCCCGGAGCAATAACGGCATTGTCCGCTCCAAGTATATCACGTTCGGCGCTCCCGCCGACAACCTCGCCGCCGCCCGGCCCCGGCTGGAGCGTGTGGAGGCTGACATCATGGGTAACTTCAAGCGGCTGGGGGTGCAGTCCCATGTCCTCAACGGCTGGGAGCGGCTGGAGGCCCTCCACGGCCAGCTCCACCCCGGAGGCCGGGAGCCGTTCCGCTTCTCCTGGGGGGACATCCCCAAGACGGGCATGGGGACAAAGGATTTCATTGTTCCCGACAGCTTTGACTTTACCCAGGGCCGGACGTTCCGGGTGGGCCAGTCCTGGGGGGCGGCGTCCTTTTTGCAAATCATGGCTTCGGAGCTGTCTGACAAGCTCCTGCTGGAGCTGTTGGAGCTGGATGCGGAAATGACCGTAACCCTCCATGTCCAGACGGTAGACCAGACCAAGGCCATCAAAACGGTCAAGGGTAAAATCTCCGACATCGACAAGATGAAAGTAGAGGAACAGCGCAAGGCCACCCGGAGCGGCTATGACCCCGATATTCTGCCCCCTGACCTCATCACCTACGCCAAGGACGCGGCGGCGCTCCTGGCCGATCTGCAATCGCGCAACGAGCGGATGTTCCTGCTCACGTTCCTGGTGGTGAACACCGCCCCCACGCGGGAGAAGCTGGAAAACGAGGTGTTCACCGTGTCCGGCATCGCTCAAAAGCACAACTGCACCCTCCGGCGGCTGGACTGGCAGCAGGAGCAGGGCTATATGTCCTCCCTCCCCCTGGGCTGGAACGGCATCGAGATACAGCGGGGCATGACTACCAGCTCCACGGCGATTTTTATTCCCTTTATGACAAAGGAGCTGCGGATGGACGGGCAGGCCCTCTACTACGGCATGAACGCCCTTTCCAACAATGTCATCATGGCTGATCGCAAGCGTTTGAAAAACCCGAACGGGATGTTCCTCGGAACTCCTGGGAGCGGCAAGAGCTTTGCCGCCAAGCGGGAGATTGTCAACGTGTTTCTGACGTGGCCGGAGGATGATATTGTCATAGCAGACCCGGAGGGAGAATATTACCCCCTCGTCAACCGCCTGGGGGGACAGGTGGTGAAGCTGACCCCCTCCGCCAGCTCCGGCACTTACATCAACCCTATGGACATCAACCCGGACTATGCGGACGATGAAGATCCGCTGTCCCTGAAAAGTGACTTCATTCTGTCCCTGTGCGAGCTGATCGTGGGCGGCAGGGGCGGGCTGGCCCCGGTGGAAAAGACCGTGATTGACCGGGCGGTGCGGAATGTGTACCGCCCCTATCTGGTAGACCCGGCCCCGGAGCGGATGCCCATTCTCCAGGATTTGTACGAGGAACTTCTGCAACAGCCGGAACCGGAGGCCCGGCGGGTAGCTTCGGCCCTGGAACTGTACTGTACGGGGTCGCTCAACCTCTTTAACCACCGTACCAATGTGGAGGTCAGCAACCGTCTATTGTGCTACGACATCAAGGCCCTGGGGAAGATGCTGAAAAAAATCGGCCTTTTGATCCTCACCGATCAGGTGTGGGGGCGCGTCACCGCCAACCGGGAAAAGCGCCGGGCGACCTGGGTGTACCAGGACGAGTTTCATGTTCTGCTGGCCGACCCGCAGACGGCGGCGTACAGTGTGGAGATTTTCCGCCGTTTCCGCAAGTGGGGCGCGATCCCCAGCGGTATCACCCAAAATGTGAAAAGCCTGTTGGAGAGCAGTGAGATCGAGTCTATTTTCGGCAACTGCGATTTCCTCTATCTGCTGTCCCAGGCCGCCGGAGATCGGGAGGTGCTGGCCAGCCACCTGGGGATTTCCCCTCACCAGCTCTCCTACGTCACCCACTCCGGCTCCGGCGAGGGGCTGCTGTTCTACGGCGACACCGCCATCCCCTTTGTAGACCGTTTCCCCAAGGACACCGAGCTATATACCCTGCTCACCACCAAGCTGGAGGACAAGGCCAATGAGCGAAAGGACGAGTAACCCCGCCGGGGCAACTTCTGGTCAGGGTGGCCAGAAGCAGGAAAAAAGCAAATTCCGCATGGAAAGCCAGCAGGAGCGTACCGCCAGGGCCAAGCTCCAGATGGAGAAGCGGTGGGACAAGCTGGAAACGGCCCGGAACCGTCTGGCGAACCAGAAGCCCCCCAAGAAGCGCGGCCCCCTCCGGCGTATGGGCGGGGCCGCCGGGCATGGGGTACACGGCTTTGTGCATGGCAAGCTCTACGAGGTGGAGCATGAGAACGTGGGAACCGAGGGCGCTCACCGCTCCGAGCTGGCGGGCGAGGTGGTGGGCGGGAAAATGGTGCGCTTTGCCAGAAAGCGCGTCCGAACCCGCCCGGCCAGGGCCGCCGCCCGCGCCGAGTCCCAATTTATCAAGGCCCAGGCGGACTATCAGACCCGCAGGCTGGCCCAGGAACAGCCGGAGGCGTTCAAAAGCGCCGCCGCCCGGCTGTGGCACGGGAAAAGCTGAAACGGCAGTATCGGAAACAGGCGCGGGAGGCCGCCAAGCAGGGGGCCAGGGCCGCCGAGAAAACCGCCGTCACTTCGGAGAAGCTGGCGGAAAAGGCGGTGGGCGCGGTGCGGCGGCATCCTGTGGGGGCGCTGCTGCTGGCGGCCTGCGTCCTGCTCCTGGTGGTGATGCAGTCGTGTATGTCCTCCCTGGTATCGGTGGGGAATGGGACGGTGGGTGCGGTGGCCGCCAGCACCTACCCCGCCCAGGATGGGGATATGCTGGGGGCCGAGGCCGCCTACTGCGCGTTGGAAGCCGAACTGCAAGCCTACCTGGACACCTACACCAGCACCCACAGCTATGACGAATACCATTTCGATTTGGACGAGATTGAGCATGAGCCCTATGTGCTGACCTCTATCCTCTCCGCGCTCCACGAGGGGGAATGGACGCTGGCCCAGGTACAGGGGACGCTCCAGACCCTTTTTGACCGCCAGTATATCCTGACGGAGAATGTGGTGCGGCAGGTGCGCTATCGGACGGAAACCCGGACAGCCCCGGACGGCGGCTCCTACACGGTGCGAGTCCCCTACAATTACTATATCTGCACCGTGACCCTGGAAAACTTCAACCTCTCCCACCTGCCTATTCACATTATGGGCGAGGGCCAGCTCTCCCGGTACGCCCTGTTCATGGCGACCCTGGGGAACCGTCCAGACCTGTTCCCCGGCTCCGGCTATATCGGGAAATATGTCACAAACGGCCCCACCCTCCATGACGTGCCGGAGGCGTACCTGTCCGATCCCACCTTTGCCGCCCTGCTCACCGAGGCAGAAAAGTACATCGGTTATCCCTATGTGTGGGGCGGCCACAGCCCCAGCACGTCCTTTGACTGCTCCGGCTACCTGTCCTATGTGCTGAACCAGTGCGGCTGGGACATCGGACGGCTGGGGGCGCAGGGGCTTTACAACTACTGCACCAGAACCAATTCCCCACGGCCGGGCGATTTGGTGTTTTTCAAGAACACCTACGCTGCCCCCGACCCCAATGGTGTGACCCACTGTGGCCTGTATGTGGGGGATGGCTGGATGCTCCACTGTGGCGATCCCATCGGATATGCCAACCTGAACAGCAGCTACTGGCAGTCCCACTTCTACGCCTACGGGCGTTTACCATGATTGGAGGTATCTATGGCGACAACGAAAAGCGCGAAAATTTGGGCTGAGATGGAAAAGGTCAAGGCCAAGATCAGCGACCAGCAGACCCGGCTGAAAGAGCTGGAGCAGAAGCACAAGGAAGCCGAAAACGAGGAGATCGTTGATATTGTGCGGGGCATGAGCATCCCCCTGGACGAGCTGCCCCTCCTGCTCCAGAAGCTCCGCGGCACTTCTGGCCAGTCTGGCCAGAAGTCTGCCCCGGCGGAAACGGAGGTGGCGGAATGAGAAAGCCCCGTTTGCTGGCGTCCCTGCTGTGCGCCGTCCTGATGGTGGGGGTACTCACCGTTCCGGCCTACGCCGGGGGCGGTGACGAGTCCGAGGACGGCGTGGGCGAGTACATCCCCTGGGAGGGGCTGGAACCCGCCGAACCGCTCCCTGCCGAGCCGAACCCGTTCACCCCGGATGGGACGGGTACGGTGGTGGACAACGCCACCGACCAGGACGGCAAGGAATTTTTCACCATTACTACGGCAGAGGAGGCAGTGTTCTATCTGGTGATTGACCGCCAGCGGGAAACGGAAAATGTCTACTTCCTGAACGCCGTGACCGTGGCCGACCTGATGGCCCTGGCGGAATCCTCTGGCGAACCCGCCGCCCCGGAACCCCCGCCGGAGCCTGAGCCGGAACCTGACCCCACCCAAGAGCCGGAACCTGTGCCGGAGAAAAAGGGCGGGGCCGGGCCGCTCCTGCTGGCCCTGGCCGTGGTGGTCATCGGCGGCGGGGCCGGGTGGTACTTCAAGATTTACCGCCCCAAGCTCCAGAAAGGGGCGGAGCCGGAGGAGGACTACGGCGGCGATCCCTATGACGGCCCGGAGGACTATGACGGCGAGGCCCCCTGGGACGAGGAGTCGGAGGAATGAGCCGGGAACTGACCCGCGAGGAAAAGGCGGCCATCCGCGCCCTGGTGGTGAAGTGGTGCGCCAACTATGACCGGGAGTACGGATGCTTGCCTCTGGATTGCGAGTGCTATATGCTGGGGAAGTGCTGGACTTCGGGCTACTGCCGCTACTTCCGGGAGGCCGTCCTCCCCCTTGACCCGGCGCTGGAGGCCGCCCTGTCCGGCCAGGGGCCAGCCCCGGAAACCCGGCCCTGCCCTGTCTGCGGGCGGCCCGCCCTCCTGGACGGGCGGCGGCGCTACTGCTCCGAGGCTTGCGCCCGCGCCGCGCTCCGGGAACAGAAGCGGGCGTATATGCGGAAACGGCGGGGCTGGTGAGTGGAAAATTAGGCCCCCGGAAACCCGCCTGTATCAAGGCTTTGCCGGGGCCGTTCAGGGGCGGGGCGTATCATTTCACGTCCTGCCCCTGTTTTCCGCTGATACTTTCCACATTTCACACTTTGAGAGGAGGCTACTATGGACGAAAATCAGGGCTATGTCATCCGGCAGTCCGTTCTGTTCGATAACGGGCGGGGGATCGCCCTGGGGGAGCATCCCAGGGAGGGCTTTGTGACGTGGCAATTCACCGAGGAGCAGGGCCGCCGTGACTACTATTGGGGCCATTACTACGATGACGGGGCCGCTGCGGAAAAGGACTACACTGACCGCGCCGCCGACTACCAGCGCCGCTTTCGGGTGCGGGAAGTCAAGCGGCCTATCGCCCAGCAGATGCGCGAGGAGGCGGAACAGGCCGGGGAGCGCCCGGCCACACCCAAACGGGAGGCCCCTGAACGGGGCGACAGGTAGCATGGCCGGAAAGAAGCGCGTCCGGGATGTGCCGCTCTATGTTTGGGTGCGGCCTGACGAGCTGGAGGCGATCCGTGGGCGTATGGAAGAGGCGGGCATCCGCAATATGAGCGCCTATATCCGCAAAATGGCCCTTAACGGCTATATCCTCCATGTTGACCTTTCCCCCGTCCAGGAGCTGGTGTCCCTCCAGCGGCGGTGTGCAAATAATCTCAATCAGGTGGCAACCCATGCCAACAGCTACGGCGTGTACCAGGAAGAGATCAAGGCTCTGCAACGGGACTATGCCCAGCTTTGGGGGCCGCTGTCCGACCTGCTCCAGAAGCTCTCCGAGGTGGTGCGCCTATGACAACAGGGAGCGGCCCCGCGCCGCTCCCTGTTACTTTTGCTTCTGGTCAGTGTGGCCAGAAGTAAAGGGTTGTTAATTATAAATACCGGAAATCAAGTCCAAAAGGTGTATTACATTTTAGAAAAGGAATTGGCATTTTTACTGCTCTTAAATTGTTTTGGGCGGAAAATAAAGTGATGTCACATCCACGAAAATTTTCCGCTGTTTTCTCTGTTAAGATATATAAAATAAATCCAAGTGGAAATGCAGATATTTCTGAAAATAGTACAAAGCCCCCATTTTTTATATCTGCATGACCTTGAAGTGGTACATATCTGACAACTTTTCCAGAATGTAAATAAGTAAACACTCTATATTGTGTGCTATCAAAATCCGTGCTATTTTCATCAAGTAAAAAATTTCTAAATCGCTCTCCAAATTGCGGATTATTGACTGAACAAAACATGGATATAACTTGCTTAAAAAACGCCAAAACATTTATATCTTGAATTGTAAAAGTAATGATCCCTTTGCGTTCGTCTGGCGGAATTTTTAATATTTCATACCCTATTCCTTGCACGACTTTTGCAAATTCTACACCATATTTACTGCCAGTGAAACTATTACATTTCCCGCACAATGTATTAAATCCTACACCTGATTGAAATTGCTTATACCGTAGGCCAGTCTGATCCCAAGGAGGACGATTATCACGAGAAGGCGCACATAATAGTGTATCTATCGTACACAACTTTCGGCGTGTTGAGTTGAAAGTGGATTGTGGAGGTATATGTTCATATGTTAATTCACCATACTGTCCGCATATATGACATACACCAAATTCTTTTTTCTTACTCATAGTCTACCTCCGTATTTCTATTTTACTCTCTTTACCCTCTCAGGTCAAAAGGAATTTGAAAGGGGGGTATGCCCACGGCCACGACCTACATCAAGCCCCACAAACAGGCCGCCAAGCGGACGGCCATTCAAAGCCTGAAAGACCGTTTTGACTATGGCCTGAACCCGGAAAAGCTGGGGGCGGTGTCCTCCTACCTCTGCGACCCGGAAACCGCCCACGCTGAATTTATGCTGGTAAAGGGGCAGTATCAGGCGGAAACGGGCCGGACGGCGGAGCAGGGGGCGCTGTGCTACCAGATCCGCCAAGCCTTTCCCCAGGGGGAAGTCACCCCGGAGGAGGCCAACAGGATCGGCTATGAAACGGCGATGCGCTGGACAAAGGGAAAATATCAGTTTTTTGTCTGCACCCATACCGATAAGGGCCACATTCACAATCACATTTACTACAATTCCACGGCCTATGACCGCTCCAGGAAATTCCGCAACTTCATCGGCTCCAGCTTTGCCCTGCGGCGGCTGTCTGACCGGGTATGCCTGGAACACGCGTTGTCCGTGGTAGAGCGGCCCAAGCTCCACAGCAAGGGCCGCTTTCTGCATTATGGACAGTGGCAGGGGGCGGCCCGGCCCCCGTCCCAAAAGGAACAGATACGCTGGGCCATAGATACGGCCCTGTCCAAACGCCCCGCCGACTTCGCTGATTTCCTCCGGCGCATGGAGGCGGCGGGCATCCAGGTGGTGCATGGGCGGGGCGGAGTGATCTCGTTCCGCGCCCTCGACCATGACCGGGCGGCCCGGCTCCGGGCATCCACCCTGGGGGCTGGCTATGGACGGGAGGACATTCAGGCCGTGATTGACGGCAAGGCCCCCACGCGCCAGCCCAAACAGGCGCGGCCCCGGCCCGTGCCCCAGCGCGTCAATCTGCTGATTGACATTCAAGAGAAAATGCGCCAGGGTAAAGGCCCGGCCTATGAGCGGTGGGCCAAGGTCTACAACCTGAAACAGATGGCCGCCGCCCTCCAATTCCTCCAGGAGCATGGGCTGGCTGACTATGACGCGCTGGCGGAGCAGACCACGGCGGCGGTGGATCGCTTTCATGCCCTGGCCGGGGAAATACAATCCACCGAGGCCCGGCTCTCCCAAACGTCTGAACTGATGGCCGCCGTGGTGAGCTATGCCAAGACCCGGCCCATATTTGACGGGTACAAGGCGGCCAAGTATTCAAAAAAGTATCTGGCCCAGCATGAGGCGGAGCTGGCCGACTACCGGGCGGCCAAGGCTGCAATCAATGACATTTTAGGCGGGGCCAAGCTCCCCAAGATGGACGTACTGAAAAAAGAGCGCCGGGAACTGGCCGATAAGAAAAAGGCCCTCTATGCCGAGTACCGGGAGGCCCAGCGGCAGATGCGTGAGCTGGTGGCCGTCAAGGGCAGTGTGGATCATCTGCTCGGCCTGACGGACGGGCGGGAAAATAAGGCCCAGGAGTGGTGAGCGACAGGGCCGCGGACAAGGGAGCTTCTGGCCACACTGGCCAGAAGTCCATCGGGTTTGGGGGAACCCCAACAAGCATTTTCGCGGAGCGAAAATCGCAAGTGTCTATACACTTGCCTTGCTTGCCGCTAACGCGCTCCCCCGGAAACGCCGCGAAAAAAGGCCGGAGGCGTTCTTCCTACGCTTCCGACCTTTCACGGGCCTTTCAGATGCCCTCTGTGGCCCCCTCCATGATGATAAGCTCCTTTTCGTCCATGCCGTTCAGCATACGGTCAAGGTGTTTCCGGCGCTCGTCCTCTCCGTTGTGCCTGTCTGGGTAGAAAAATTCATCTACGGAAATATCTAAAAGGGTGACGAGCTTGTAAAAGGAGTTGAGGCTGGTGTGCTGGCCCCGGTTCTCGATATACATGATGGAGCGGGGGGTGAGGTCTACAAGCTGGGCCAGATGCTCCTGCGTCCAGCCTTTGGCCTTACGTCTGCGCTTGATTTCTTTTCCCAGGGCGCGACAATCCTGGCGCTTTTCGTATTGGTACATTCTCACATCACCCCTATATTATTTTACATTTCAGGGGCGGATATGAGAACGAAACATAATTTTATATTTTAGTAATATTTCATTTCATATATCCGCTCAGCTTTGAGACAAAGTGGTGACAGCCTTGTTGTTTGATCTGAGCAGAGCTATAATAACACCGTGGTAAAGCTAAAAACAAGTGGATTTTTGGCAACTCTACCGCTGGTAGGTGTTCATTTTCTCTGGCTCCAGTATAATAAACGCGAAGGAGAGGTTTTTGCCATATGGATCAAAAGAAGATCGGCAGCTTTATTGCATCTCGAAGAAAAGATAATGGCCTGACGCAAAGTCAACTGGCCGAAAAATTAGGGAT
>CAJUQD010000062.1 GCA_910588105.1 uncultured Oscillospiraceae bacterium
CCAGGTCAAGCTGCTCTTTCAAATCAGAAACGAATGTGCCCCGGTATCCAGCATCCGCACAGAACTTTTGGATAGACGGATACCGCTCATACCCTCGTTTCGCAGCAAATATCCCGCCTTTTGTGTCATGAATATTGGCAGCATGAACCACAACAGACAACAAGCAGCCCAGCACATCCACTACGATGTGCCGCTTCCTGCCTTTCGTTTTTTTCCACCGTCAATTCCGCGGTCTTTGCTGGCTGCTACCGTTTTCACACTCTGGGAATCAATGATCGCGTAGCTTGGACTCTCCTTGCGTCCGGCATTTGTTCGCGTCTTTTTTACAAGATGCTCCAGAATTTTATCCCATAGCCCACTAGGGCTTGTTTGAAAATTGTCAACACGCCCAATCGGCGGGCCTTTTTCCGCCGAGCCGCGTTGCTTTGCCTTGAAATACACAAAGTATTTCTGCGCCAAATCGCCTTGCCCAGCGAAAAAATTCCTTGACGCTGGGCATATTGCCAATTTTCAAACGGCGCCTAATCCGGGCACGGCGATAAAAACTGTGTACAGTTGAATACGGCGGAAAATCATGAGGCAGCTGTCTCCATTTGCACCCTGAATCCACCAAATACAGTACAGCATCTGTCAATTCCCGTTTGCTCCACGTGCAGTTGCGCATCCCCGTATACAATGGTGCGATTTCTTCCCACTGCTCATCGGTCAAGTCGCTGGGGTACGACCCTCTTTCCTTTTCTTCCATGTCTCTATTCTTTCACAGACCTATTCTCTTGTGAATACAGATTCTAAAAATAAAATTTCCCATGTCTTTTCTCCGAACAGGAGATAAAACATAGGGATATGGCACAGACAATTTATTGCTCACAGTCATTTTGCATAGTAGCTTGGCAACTTTCTTGTATATTTTGCTGGGGAAATAGCAAAACCCGAGCATAGTCATGCTATACTCGGGTTTTGTCTAATTTGGCGCGGAAGGAGGGATTTGAATTTTAAACCACCTGTGAAATAGTGTGCACACCTGTCCGTGAAACCATTGCGCCCCAACGGTTTTCTCCTTTCTTGTGTGCAATACTGTGCATAGCTGTGCAATCTGTAAAGGGAAAAAATAAGGGAAAACTTTTTGCTATTGTGTCCAATAAAACGGACAGAATAGCAAGGGCCGGGAAAACTGCTCCCCGGCCCTTGTTTTATGCGTACCTCAAACGTCCTTTGGGTTCCGGCACTTCCCGGCCCAGCTCCCGGGCGGTCTCTATCCACTCCTGGGCGATCTGTTCCACATTGTGAAGCGCCTCCTTCGCGGTAGGGCCGTCTGCCATGCACCCGGCCAACTCCGGCACCTCTGCAATATAAGCGCCGTCCTCCTCGCTCCAATACAGGATGATTTCATACTTCACGGATATCCCCTCCCAACTGATACTTCAAGATGATATTGCGCACCTGCTTCACCTGGTATGGCTTTGCCTTATTGCCCACAGGCTGGATATTGATGATTTCCTCCACGCCGTCCTTAGTGTAGATGAAATGATCCCCTTTTATGCGGCACTGGAAGCCCAGACGATCCAAGACTGTCCGCAGGTCTGCAAAGAGTATGCCCTTGTCCTTCGTGCCGCTGAGAAGGGACAGGAGCAGCTTTTCATATTGGCTCATTCTACCCCCTCAGAGGCCCCAGGAACGCCGCTATCCCTTTCCATAGTCTCCGATATGGCGCGGTTGATAAAGCCGTTCACGGATTCGCTGTGGGCCTCGGCGTGGGCCTGTATGATTGCTTTGCGGCCTTTAGGCATTGTCAAATTCACTCGGTCAACGTTCTCCTTTTGCCATGTGTTCTTATACTCAGTTTTTCCAGCCATCGTCATTTCTCCTCCTGTCGGAAGCCTCGAAATTTGAGCCCCTTCTTCCAGTATGGTCATAGTATACCACATCTGTCAATCGTGCGCAAGATTAAAAGTGTCCAAAATATCGTGCGCAAGATTGTGTGGTTTGTCAATTGAAATCGTGCGCACGATATGATATATTATAATCACAGCAAGGGAGAACACCCCAAGCGGTCAGGCCAACTGGAGAAGTCCACAGTGTGGGGAAGAACCAGAGATAAGAGCGGGACGGGATTTCCAAAGCCCTGGGAGCGAGTAGACAGAAGCCCACCGCCGCCCAACTAATTCAAAATAGGAGGTACACCCCATGAATATGAACGAATTAAACACCACCGCCCAAAGCCTGATGAGCGTCCGGGGCATGATTGAGGAGTTACAGGCCGAGGCGGAAGCCCTCACCGACAGGCTCAAGGCCGCCATGGTGGAGCAGGGAACGGAAGCCCTCCAGGGGGACGGCTGGAAAGCCACCTGGAAGAACGTGAACAACCACCGCTTTGACAGCAAGAGCTTCAAGGCCGACCACGCCGACCTGTATAGCCAGTACAGCAAGGCCACCACCACGACCCGCTTTGTTCTGAGCGTATGAGAAAGGCCCCTTGCAAGGGGCCCACACCAACCACCACAGGGAGGCCGGTACACCCCATTGTACCAGCCTCCCACCCGAAAAGCAAGGAGGAATTAACATTGCATTGTGAAGTTGCGGCCCCTGCCGCCAAATGGACAGACCGCCCCATGTTTGACCTTTCCCCTTCCGTTTTGGAGGTTCAGGCGGCAAAGGCCGTTTTTATAAATAAGCTCACGCAGAACCGGGAGTATACCCGGTGCCGGCCTGAGAATCCGCTGCACATGTCGCCCGACACGGTGATAGCCTGTGCGCTGGCGGAGGTCTGGCGGCAAGGCAAGAGATACCAGCGTGACGGAGACAACGCCGCCCTGTTGGAACTGGCGGGGATATGTCCGGGGGAGTAATGCCCCCTGGAACGGCCTCCCGCTCGCCTGTAGATCGTCCAGGAGCGCGGCCAGTCAAGGATATTCCCCGCCCCATGGAACACGCTACAGCGGCCCCAGCGGTGCCCTACGGCCCGCCAGATCGTCCAATGTCACGTGGAAGAACTCGGCAAGCGCCAGCAGTACGGGCAGCGTTGGGCTTATGTCCCCGCGTTCATACCTGGATATCGTATTCTTTCCCAGGCCGCAAAGGTCGGCCAGTACCCGTTGGCTGATACCGCGCTGCTTTCTCAATTGCCGGAGCCTCCGGGCGAATCCATCATCCACATAATCATCCCCTGTCTGCGTTTTAAGGCCCCTGTAGCGCGCTTTCGGCGCATGTGGGTATCTCTCTGCCCTCATGCGAGTGGGCGCTGATTTGCGGGCCTCCTGGCCCAAAATTCAGGGCACACTTTTCCTTGTTCCTGTGAGTTTGGCCGCCTACAAGAACCCCGCCAGAGAGCGGGACACCTTGGGATGCCGCAGCGCCCGCATGGCCCTCCCCAGCGCCCGATTATCTACGGGCACCCCCTGCCAGTACCGTCCCCGGATAGCCGCCCGCTGCTCCGGGGGCAGCCCGGCAATAGCCACCGCAAGCACATCACAGAGCCTTGCCCGCCGGTCATCCTCCTCCACCGCCAACATGGCCAGCTCTGCCCCCGGGTCGGGGATGGCGTCCCCCAGCATGATCCCCTCCGGGTCATCTGCGGAAGCCGGAGCGTCCAGGCTGGCCGCACCGGCCAGCGGGTCGAGCCTGTCCCGCTGTGTCCTCATGCCGCAGGCGGCGGTAAAGGCCCCCTTCAAATACACCATGTACCAGGTGGAAAACCGCGCCCCAACTCCGCTGTCGAAGGTGCCTACAGCCTCCAACAGCGCGATAAATGCCTCCTGGCCCAAATCTTCCAGTTCCACCCCGTTTCGGTTGGCCGCCGCCCATCGCCCGGCCTCCTTGAACGCCAGGCGGCGCATATTCGCCCACAGCGGCATGATCTGTCCTGTGTCCCCGGCCTGGATCAGCGCCACCAATTCCTCGTTGCCCATTTCCTGTTTTTCCCTCCCGGATTTCGCCGCTATTCGGAACGCGCCCCCCCGCGCGCGTTGTCGTGTTGGAAAATTCCCTGGGGACATGATAGCACACCCTGCCGGGGCATGTCAGGGCTTTCCCGCATTTTCTACGCAGATAAACCTAAAGTTATATCTGCTATCAAGTCTGATTTTGCGGGGGCGGTATTCGGTTGTTGGGCGCTGCGCGCCCCTGCGGGGTGAGCAGCGGGAGCCAGTACTTGATATAGCAGTAGCTTCCATATTCTGTCATGCGCTCTTCCCGCTCGATCATGTGGCACCCAGGAGGAGCGGTCAGGGTGGTGTCATCGGGTACAAAGCAGGTTTCCACGGTGGGCTTGCGCAGGTTCCGGCTTCGCGTCCACATCTGCGCCCCCACTGGGCGGCCCTCCACGCTCTCCTTGGTGATGTACGAGGCCAGCGCCGCAAAGTCGTTTTCGTCAACCTGCTCCGCCTCTACAAGATCGCCATGGGGCCACAGGCTGCGGATCACCTCAATATCTCGCCCGGTGGCGTTGATTACTACGTGGTGGTGCAAGCGGGCTTTCCCGTGCTTTTCCTCGGTGGTATAGACGTAGCGCAGCGCCTGGCCCCGGGCCGCCCGGTGCCGGCGCAGATTCCTTAAAAACTCCCGCACCAGCTTCACCGCCCCGGCCCGCTTGGCCGGAAGCGCCCCGTCCCGGTATGTGAGGGTGAGGAACAGGTCTCCCGCGGTGAAGTTGGCCGCCAGGAGCATTTCCAGCTTGCCCCTGGCGGCCTTGTCGTTCATGCGCTGCTGGGCGGCGGCGGTTATATGGGACTTTTCCGCCCGCGCCCGCTCGGTGTCGCGGGGTTCCGGGGCCGTATACAGGATGGTTTTCACCAGGCGGCCCGCCGTGATGGTTTTCTTTCGCTTTGCCATGCTGTGCCCCACTCAGTGCATGGTTCCAACCCGTTGCTTTGCCGCCAGCTCCAGGGCGAAGCGGCCCAGCCGGGCCCGGTTGTCCGGGGTCAGCATTTCATAGCGGGCGGCGATGCAGTCACAGGCTTCCCCGGGGTCGAGATGTGCCCCGCAATAGGGGCAGATTTTATAAATTCCCATGCTTGCAAATCCTCCATTCCTATGGTATCATTGGAGGGAGAAGAGGCCGCTTCAAAACCTGTTCTACCCTTGCCACCCCCGGTACTGCGAATACCGAGGGTGGTGTTTTTTTGTGGGCTCGGCACTTATGCCGGAAGCTCCTTTGTGATTTTCATGTTGCTCATGCGCGAACAATCCACTGTTCTGCCGTTCCATGCATCTTGTGCCGCCGCAATGCCTCGCTCCAGGCTTTCGGGAAGTAATGGGGTACTGAGCTTGCCAGGAGTAATGATCGTAGCATAGATACTCGCTGCTGGGCCATATGCACCGCACGAACAGCACCTCACCCAAGCCCCACACCGACCATATACGGGATGGCACACAATGATCTTGGCGCTCCCCGTTCGACGACAAAACGGGCAAGGCTCCAACTCGGGGGTGTCTTGTTCATTGGATTCCCATACATGGTCTTTCTGGAGCTTTTTCATGATTTCGCCAATGTTCATACTTGACTTCCTTTCCCCCACCCCGTAAAATGAGGGTAGGCCTTGTTTTGGTTAGGTGCCTTGCTAGGTCTCTTTTCCGCTCAGAGTGTTGGTAGCGCTCTGGGCGGATTCTTTTTGCCCTCCGGCCTTTTCCCGCACCCATGCCGCCAGCAGTTCCCGGGAGATCAGCCGCCGCCCGCCCACGGAAAGCGCGGGGAAGCCCTCCTGATGGATCAGGTTATACATGGTGTGCCGGGACACGCCCAGGGCCCGCGCCGCCTCTGTGATGCTGTATGTAAGCTCAGCCATGCCCACACCTCCCGCCAGGCCACACCGCCAGCAGCGCGGCCCCCAACGTGGCATAGGTATGGCCCCGGTAATGCCACTTGCCCCCGCAGAATTTCATGGCTTCCTCCCCCTCTTGATAATATCTTCTGCGGTTACCCCCAGTGCGTCCGCCAGCTTGTCCACGGTCTCCGCTTTGTGCGCCCCGCCCCGTTTGATGGAACGCACCGTGCCCGGCGTCACCCCGGCCAGTTCCGCCAGCCTTTTAAGGGTCAACCCCGAGCGGGCCACAGCTTCAGCGAAGCGCACCACGTCCACCCGCACCTGCCCGGCGGGCAGCTCCGGCGCCGCACTCTCCCCACCCGCTCGACGCGCAGGGACCAGCACCATACCCTGGGCGATATTTTCCAGCCCAACATCCAGCGCCTGGGCTATCTTAGTCAGGGTGTCGGGTTGGACGTTCATACCGCAGATGATGGCGGCGGCAGTCTGAGGCGGAAGCCCCGCAGCCTTGGCCACGCCCCCCACGGTCATATGCCGCCTAGCCATGACCTGCTGTATCTTTTTGCGGTCTGCTTTCATCTTGTCGCCCCTTCCCGGCCAGGACGCCCACAGAGGGGAACGCCGCCAGCCTGTTTTTGATTGCCCGGTAGATAGCCCAATAGGGCTCCCCGGCCTCAATGCCCGCCGTGATTTCCTGGGCTATGGTCTTCTCCACCAGCAGCAGGGCGGTGAGCTGCACCACCTGGGCCCTGTCCCGCTCGACAACGCCCACTGTGGCGTCCGCCAGCTTGGAGAGGTTGGCGTAATACCACCCGGCATTCCGGCTCCCCTGGGCGGCTGCGTAGTCCACCAGCCGCTTAATGGCGTCCGCTTCCTGGCGGCGCATCTCCTTGCCCAATGAGCGGGTATCTTTCCAGATGGGGGAGGCCCGTTCCAGGAGCAGGGAGCGCATGGCATAGAACTGTCGCACCAGCTCCTTCTTGAACGCCCGGACTACCTCCGTATTTTTCAGATAGGTCATAAGTAACGTAGCCTGCTGCTCGTTCAGGTGGTAGATGACCTCGGGCCTGCCACGTCCGCCTGTTTTTGCGATTTCAAATCGCAAAATTCCGAACTCCTCAAAATCGGTTTTGTGGGCCAGAAGCAGGTGGTCGACAGTTCTGCGCTGGACGCCTGCCCCCGCCGCTATGATCTCGCTGGTGGTGTAGGGCGCCATGGTGGCCCGCTGTGGGGCGAGGACAAGGGAGGCGGGGCCCGCCCGCTCGGATTCCTGTTTCATCATCAATGCTCCTTTCTGCACAATTAGTGCTCGATTGGCGCAAAAAAAATTGATTCAATAGAAACGCCGAAATGCTGGGCGATTCTGACTTTTACTTCATCACGAGGAATACGCTCTCCACGTTCATACATAGCAAGTGCCGATTTACTGATATTCAGTTTATCAGCAAGAGCTTGTTGACTTTCTGTGCCGCGCATGGCCCGAATTTTAGCGCCAGCTGCAATTGCATTCATAGGTTGCATCTCCTTTCTGAGCACTATATGTGCAAAACACATTATGCACTATATGTGCTCGGAATTCAATACGGAAATGTTCACAATTCTTTCGAGCACATTTTGTGCATAATGCCATTTGATAAAAGTGCACGTAATGTGTATAATAGAGACACAAACAGAGGAGGGGTAATATGGGAACCTTTGGTGAAAGATTGAAGGGATTGCGAAATGAACGTGGAATTTCACAGAATGAATTATCAAAATATATAGGCGTGTCAAAAAGCAGTGTCAATATGTACGAGCGTGGCGAGCGTGAACCCGGTTTTGAAACGTTGGAAGCAATAGCCGACTTTTTCAATATAAATATGGATTATTTGCTTGGGCGAGGATCCCGCATAAGTAGCAATACATCGGAAATCGGGGCCGATGTGATCTGTTCTTATATACACAGCTTTACTACTCTGCAGGTGTGTGAAAATCGCATTACTGATGATTGCGGAGTGGATTTGACTAAAAACCTCAAATGGAAAAGACTAAAAAACGATATTCCAATATCGTATGACGAGGAAAACTTCATTCTGTTGCTAAAACGTATTCATCGTGCTCTCGGGGTATATTTCTCTTTTGATGATAAGAAAGAAATTCTCCTAATTGTCGATAAGGAAAAAATACCCGGCCCGATACTCCCAGGAATATTTACATTCGGTGGGAAGAGCTATGTTAAAAAGCTCGACAATGGGAAATTGTTTCCTGTTCAGTCAAGCCATCCAGTCATCCCAAAGCCCGATGATACGCAGTGTGCGGGAACTGTAATCGGTTATATCGGAACGCATTTATTTGAAGATTTTACAGCAGATGAACCCCATGAGTAAAAGCAAATTCCCAAACGCCTGTGATTTTGGGCAAAAAAGAGCCGCCCCAGGCATGGAGGCAGCAATTCCGATTCTGGGGTTAGACAGCTTGGGAAATCCGTCAGCGCTGACGGATTTGGGCAATAAAAGAACCACCCAGATCAGCGGGTGGTTCCAATGTGTGCATGGCTGTGCGCCTGTGTGCGTATATGTCCTTGACAATTTCATCAGCAGCGGTTATACTGGAAATAGAAAGGGCGCTGCCGGTAGACGGTGGCCCCCTAGTGGATTACAGAAGTAACCGCCGAGCTGGGGAGCTGTGGGCGGTTACTTCTTTTTATCTGCCGCAATAAAGAGGCTGATAATACCGATGATGACCAAACAAAGCTGTAACACTTCGGATGTACTCATTGGGCAGCCCCCCTTTCCTGAGATCAGGGGGCAAAGAAGCGCCCCCTGTCAAGAGGGCCCACCGCCTACCGAATACGGGCAGCGCTGAAAGCTGTGCTTTCCTGTGCCCAGCATATCACAGTACCCACCAAAAAGCAACAAAAAAGAGCCGCCCCCGGTGCTGCTACACCAGGGACGGCCATAGGGGCAACAAACTTTGCGGGCCTGTTGCCCCTCCATTCTATCAGAAATCGGAGGAAAAATCAATGGCGAGAAAAGGCGCGCGCAGTGCCCAGGGCGGCGGCGCCATCCGCAAAAAGACCGTCACCCGCTCGGGCAAGGAGTATGCCTATTGGGAGGCCCGGATCACCGTGGGCCGCGATCCCGGCACCGGGAAGCAGCTCCAACGCTCCTTCACCGGCAAGACCCAAAAGGAAGTGCGGGAAAGGCTCCAGGCGGTGGCCGTGGAGGTCAGCCGGGGCACATACCAGGCCCCCAGCAAGATCACCGTGTCTGCCTGGATGGAGGAATGGCTTACCACGTTCTGCGCCAACAAAGTGAAGCCGCTGACCCGCCAAAGCTATGCCGCCATCATCAAGAACCACATTGCGCCCGCCCTGGGGGCCGTGGAGCTCCAAGCCGTCCGGGGCACACAGGTACAAAAGCTCTATAATTCCATGACCCGAGCGGGCCTGTCGGGAAAGACGGTCAAGAACGTGTCCGCCGTGCTTCATAAGGCGTTCAGCGTGGCCTTGAAGCAGGGGATCATAGCTGCCAACCCCTGCGATGCGGCAGAACTGCCAAAGGTGGAGCACAAAGAGATACGCCCGCTCGCGGATGATGAAATTCCCTTGTTCCTGTCTGCCATAGACGGATCACCTATGCGTAACGCCTATGCCCTTTGCCTGTTTGCTGGGTTGCGGGAGGGGGAATGCCTGGGCCTGTCCTGGAATCAGGTGGACTTTGAGAAGGGCCGGATTACGGTAAGCCAGCAGCTTCAGCGGGAGAAGGTCAAGGGAGGCAGATACTATATTGCCCCCAGTACGAAAAGCGGCAAGCCCCGCACCGTCGAGCCGCCGCGCATTGCCTTTGAATACCTCCGGGCCGAGCGGGTGAAGCAGATGGAAAACCGCCTGAAAGCTGGCCCGATGTGGAGCAACCCGGACGATCTGGTATTCACCGATGAAACCGGGGGCCACTACGCTATTCACACCTTCTACAAGCGGTTCAAGGCCATTGCGGCCAGCATTGGCCGCCCGGACGCGCGGCCCCACGACCTCCGGCACACAGCGGCCACCGTTGCCATTGCCAGCGGTGCGGACGTGAAGAGCGTCCAGGAGCTGCTGGGCCACGCCACTGCCAGCTTTACGCTGAACGTCTACGCCCACACCTCCGAGCAGATGATGAAGGACACAGCGGCGCGGGTACAGAGCTACTATGACAACATGGCGTCGAGCGGGTAAAAAAATCTGTAAAGGGAAAAAATAAGGGAAAACATCGTTTTCAGGGCAGCAAAAAAGCCTTGTACCCGTTGGGGCGCAAGGCTTTTGCGCTGGCGCGGAAGGAGGGATTTGAATTTTACTTGAGGATAAAAATGCTGTAAAGTGCAGTTAAGGAAACCCAGTGTTTTCAATGGTTCAGGCCGTTTCCATTAAATGCTGTAAAATGCAATTCATCGGCATAGGGGTATCGGTAGGGGTACGGATAGGGGTATGCCATTATAGAAGTTCCGCAGAGGCCAGGGAGTTTTCCCCGGCCTCTTTTTGTGTCAGCGGTATTCTTCCATTATAGGCTACTATGCAGCCTTCTTGTCAGCAATGTGCCTTTCCAGCCTACCCAAAGCATCAGGGGAGAGCTGGTCAACCAGCTCCATCATACCGTGCCCCTCAACAACGAACCGTTTCCAGTGTGTGTAGCTGCTCTTGTAGTGCCCAATCCAGTAGTGATTGAGGCCGCAATCCCAATTCGTGGGACAGGAGTTGTCGCCCTTGTCCACGAAAAAGAATCGGAAAAGAATGTCATTGATCTCTTGCGGTGTGGCGGCAATTCGGTAGCGGGTTTTGGCTTTCCCCTTGGTGACAGTCAGGGAGACGCTAATTCTCAGGTTGACGGTAGGCATAATGGAAATCACAGCGCCGTCATTGTCCTGAAGGGCATCCGGCAGCGGGCCAGAGTAGGGCAGATGGATCTCTCTCTTATGGGCGCTGTGCAACTCGATCTTGCTTGCATCCAGCTCAAACCCGGCGAAATCCGTTTTGCAGCCCTTCCCCAGGGCATCCTTAATGTGCATTGTTGCCATCCTCCTTCCAGATCCCGCCGACAGCGAAGTTAATCCACATTCTGTCACCGTTTGTGGTCATCGTGACCATATCCGCCAGCGTAGCAGCCAGAGCCAGAGCCGTCCGTGCATCCGAGTGGAGAGTGCAAGCCTTATCCAGCTTGACAGTGACGCTGACAAAATCATCCTCTGTATCCGGCGATTGCAGATACTTCACATCCAGTACGCCGGACATATCCCCTTTAGCAGCAATGAATCCATTGAGGATTGTCCTGTATCTCTCCCATGCGTCGGCGTTGACCCCAATGCCGGGATCGTTGACTAGGCTGACCGGGCACATGGTTTCCGCCTTTTCCATCAGCTTGTCAGCATCTGCTTTGAGCTGTGCAATCCTGTTTTCCATTTTGAAACCTCCTAATGTGTTGTGTGTTGTGGTGTCTATCACCTACACTATAAAAAAGACCGGGAGCAGGCTTTGCTAATATCAAAACATAGTTTTATCCAGAAATTTTTAAGCCGCCTGTAAGCCCCGTAGGAGGCTGTCAGAGCATTCTTAATCATCGGTAATGTTCCTACTACCAGAGCCGCAGGAGTCCACCAGTGGCCTCAGAGCGGCCCACAGGGAGCATTGCAGAGGCACATAACATATAAAGAGACGAGCGGGAGCAGAACGCCCCCGCTTTTTTTCATGTCTCTGGGAATACGGTGCTCAAGTCAATGGTGCAATCGTCCAGGACACCAACCCGGACAGAGGAATCAGCACCATAGGCAGCGGCGCGGTAATATCCATCTTTCAAAGTATAGACTGATACCACATGGGCGGCAGGATCAACGAGCCAGTATTCACGAACCCCGGCCCGCTGGTATAGGTTGAACTTTAACAGCTTGTCGTATCGAGCCGTAGAAGGTGAAGTAACTTCGACCACCATATCGGGAGCACCCTTGCAACCGTGGCCGTCTGTTTTACTGGAATCACAGATCACAGACAGATCAGGCTGGACTACTATGGACACATCTTCCGGTGAATCATCATTTTCTTCAAATAGGCGAACGTCAAAAGGCGCAGGATAGACTTTACAGCGCTTCCCTATAAGGTAGTTTGCAAGCTGACGGAGAAGTTCAGCACAAATCAGCTGATGCGCATTTGACGGTGAAGCCAACGCCACCGGCTGACCGTCATATAGCTCATAGCGGGTGTTATCGTCCCAAGCCAGTAGATCAGCGTAGGTATAGCGTTGTTCTTGCGGTAGTGGAGCCATTCGTCAGACCTCCTTTATTCTTCATCGGCGGCTGGAGCGGCCTTGTCGCGCTCAATAGTCTCAGATATAGCCCTGCCTATAAAGCTGTTGACGCTTTCGCCTTGGGCTTGTGCGTGGGCTTGTATGGTGTCCTTTTGCCCCTTTGGTATGCGTACGAGGATTTTATCGTATGCCTTGTCCTGATACTTTTTAATGCTTTCATAACTGTTTTTTCCTCCCATAGCTTTCACCTCCACAATGTAATTATACACTAATAGTATAGTGATAGTAATATGTAAAGTAGCCAAAAATATAGTGCTATCTTTATGCAAAATCCCATCTTGCATAATGACATCAATATGCTATAATAATAATCAGAAAGAACGAGATACACCAAACCAAAACTTAAAGGAAAATGAACCATGAACGAGTACAAAGGCAAAGCCCTGGAGATCATCAACGAGTGGGAGGCCAAGGACAGCACAGAGCGGTACAACTTCTGCCGGAACTGCGTGCTTAAAGCACTCAGAGAGGGGCGGCGGCTGGCCCACGGTGACGAGCTGGATGACGCAATAAACAGCACCTATGAAGCGGTAGCCTGGAAAATGCTGGACGTTGACAAGCTGGCGGAGAACATCAAGCGGCGGGCCAGCAAGGGTTTTAGCGACAGTCTGGCGGGCATCGTCAGCAGGGCGGCAAAAGCCAAGCTCCAGCGGGAGATCGACCGGGAGAAGCGGGACAGCGTGGTAATCAGCGACACGGCCACTAACGGGAGCGGCGAGGAATACAGCCTCTTTGATACGGTCGCAGGAGCCGCCGACACCGAGCGCAGCGCCATCATTCGGGCCACGCTGAAGGACTTCTACAATGGTCTGGACGCCAAGAACAAGATTATTTTTGACGGCATGGTGAAGCGCCTGACCGAGCGAGAGATCGCCCCCACCGTGGGAATCAGCAGCGTAGCCACCCACAATCGGATGGTCAAAATCCGCTCCAAGCTGGCGGCGCTCCTCTAAGCCAGACAACCCAACAGAACAGCAGATAGCAAACCCCCGGACAAAATGCCGAGGGGCTTTGCTTTGCCTGTAAAGGGAAGAAGCGGACAGCCCAGGCCAGGGAGATCACCCCCATGATAGGGGGGGTACTTCACATTTCCAGGCAAAACGCTTATCCCAGATAAGCACCCAGTACCCTCCCACACACACCTCCAGCAATTTCCAAAACCATCTCCGAGCCGAACATCAGTTTATCGGAATACATAACATTCCATCGAAAGATGTTCAAAAGTTCATAGTTGCAAAATGGTTTTATCGCTTTTGAGGTGATAAAATTTGATTTTGACACCCCTCAAAGCATTGAAAACACTGGGTTTTTGAAAATCTCCCCTTAGAAGGGAAAGGGTATTCATTCGCTTCGCTCATTTGGCCGAAAAAGTTATCAAAAATCAACTTTTCAGTTTTGAGATTTTTGCGTTCTGCTGCCTCGCTGTCGCTCGGCAGTTGCTTTAGAGCTGGTGGCAGCAGAACACCGGGCTTCAGCCAAGTCGCTGAACGAGCGGGCGGTCTGTTTGAGCATGGCTGTACCCCGCTTACTCATCAACTTTGTCGCAGTATTTGCTGAAAACCTCATACAGGCCACGCTCAATCCGCTGTTTGGCACATAAACGTGCTTCCTCATTGATAAATATGGGGTGGAAGTCACGCTCGATGATTTCCTTATCTCCGAGCTTGCCTTTCCGCTCGGTCATTGTGTATCCGATAATATCGTCCATTGGGTAATTTCTACTCAACTCAATTATCCCCCTTGTGAATGGCTATTTGATGATAGCGCCTAAAACGGTTCTTCATGTCGAGGATATGATTATATCTGATTTCTGGCAAAAGTCAACAAAAAACGACCGAGCGAGAGAAGTTGCCCTCTCCCGCCCTTATGCCAGTTCCACCGTCAACCGTGGCTGTTCCCGTTAAGGACGCATTAGCATACGGCTGATCTGGTTCACATTTTCTCTGGTGATTTTCCGCACCTCATCCGCTATGATCCTCCCATCCCCAGCCGGGACGCTGACATGGATATCCCCTTCGTTGATATTGATTGTACGGCTGTTGTCGGTAGTGTCAACGCCAATTTGAAATTGTAAGAGCCTGTTTAAAATCTTTTGACAAAAATG
>CAJUQD010000063.1 GCA_910588105.1 uncultured Oscillospiraceae bacterium
AGAACACGAGCGACAAGGTGCGGCGTGTCATGCAGAGCCGTGGCAACGCCGGGATTTCATTGACCACCAATCCCCCATACGGCTACAAAAAAGACCCGGATGACAAAAACAAGTGGGTGATCGACGAACCGGCGGCAGAGGTGGTCAGGCGTATCTTCCAGATGTGCGTCAGTGGTCTTGGCCCTACGCAGATTGCAAAACAGTTGAAAGCGGATAAAATTCCAACTCCTTCTGAGTATGGGAGCGCAAAGGGCCGAAATTACGGTGTAAAGACCGAACGGGCCTGTGATTGGGGCTGTGCGATAGTGGCAATCATTTTGGACAGGCAGGAATACGTTGGAGATACCATAAATTTCCGAACCTATAACAAGTCATTTAAGCAAAAGAAACGCTATAAACATTCAAAAGAGGAATGGAAAGTGTTTCCTAACACCCACCCCGCCATCGTTGACCGGGAAACCTTTGCCCTTGTTCAAAATCTTCGCCAACACCGCCGCAGACCCACAAAAAGGGGCGTTGTCAGTATGTTCTCCGGGCTGTTGTTCTGTGCCGACTGCGGAGAAAAATTGTACTACAACACATTCAAAAGCGCTGTCCGAAAGCGTCCGTACTTCTGCTGCTCCACCTACCGTCTGCACTCGGATGAGTGTTCCGCACACTTCATTCAAGAGCCGACTGTTGAAAAGCTGGTGCTGGAGGGGTTGCAAAGGCTTTTGTGGTATGTCCAGGTCTTTGAACAGAAATTTGCCCAGGAGCAGATGGAGCGGTTCGGCTTACAGGAGAAAAAGGCGTTGACCGCAAAACGCCGGGAGTTGGACAAGGCGAACCAACGGGTATTAGAGATTGACCAGCTTATCCAAAAAAGTTATGAAGATATGACCAAGGGGCTGATTTCTGAAGGGCGATTCGCCACCTTTTCGGTATCCCTGGAGAATGAGCAAAAGCAACTCAAAGAGACTATCCCCGTACTGGAAACCGAGTTGGAGATTACTACGGACAAAGCCGCCGCTTTGCAGCACTTCATTGAGCAGGCAAGGAAAGTGACCCGATTGACGGAGTTGACGCCTGAAATCGTCCATGAATTTATTGAAAAAATTGTGGTATCCAAGCCTGACAAGGTAGACGGCAAGCGATATCAGCGGGTGGACATTCATTACAACACCATCGGCTTGTGGACAGCACCAGAACCGGAAGAAATGGAAAAGCTGTTCCAGGAGCATCTTGCAGACAAGCGTCAAAAGACGGCGTAGCTGTGGCTACGCCGTCTGAAAAGGGTTATTATTCTGGAATTTTTAGTTTGAACTTCTTTACGAAGAATGCCCCTCCGGGGCAGTGCCGCCTTGATGGCCTGCGGCGGCGTGCTGCTCCTTTCTTCCGCCATTGCCCACCTTGCCTATGGCGGTTCAGGAGGTTGGATGGTCGCGCTGTCCGCGGCGGTGTGCGGCTTTCTACCCATCTGCTTCGCGGCATATTTGAACGGCAAACGGTCAGACAGCTCCCACCCCTCCCACCACCTCGTCCGGGGGGCCATAGCCGTCTTGCTGGTAATCGGAATGGCCGTCTGGTAATCAAACGCGCCGGGGACTGACAGTCCCCGGCGCGTTTTTCATGTTTCACGAAAGCTGGCGGTACATGGCCTCCGCCCCGGCCTTGCCCACGATGTCGGCCACGGAGAGCACCTCCACCCGGATGAGCTTTTCACCAAACTTCAGCTCCAGCACGTCCCCCGCCTTCACATCGTAGGACGCCTTCACCGGCCTGCCGTTGGCGCTCACCCGTCCGGCGTCGCAGGCCTCGTTGGCCACCGCCCGGCGCTTGATGAGCCGGGACACCTTCAGCCACTTGTCCAATCTCATAAACAGCCCTCCACAGCGTAATTCCCACCCCAAGGGGGTGGGAATGTGAGCTTCATTACTGCGCCACAGTGTCCTTCAGCGCCTTGCCCGCCTTGAACACGGGCACCTTGGAGGCGGGGATCTCAATCTGCTCTTTGGTGTGGGGGTTGCGCCCCATGCGGGCGGAGCGGCTCTTCACCTCGAAGGAGCCAAAGCCCACCAGCTGCACCTTCTCGCCCTGCACCAGGGACTCGGTGATCACGTCCACCATGGCGGCCACGGCGGCGTCGCTGTCCTTCTTGGACAGGCCGGTCTTCTCCGCCACAGCGGCGATCAGCTCAGTTTTATTCATGCGTTGTAATTCCTCCTGAAACTCAAATTTTCTTTTGCGGCAGCGCCGCGTATATACTTACAAGCGCGGCGTGGCGCAGTAAGCCGTCTCAACAGGTGTGCTTGAGCTGGGCCTTGGCCTGGGCCCAAAGGGCCAGGAATTCCTCCCGGGACAGCTGGCCCGTGGCCTTTCCCTGCCCGGCGGCCAGCTCCTCCACCCGGCGGAACCGGGCGACATCCTTTTCAATGTTGGCGTGAAGGGCCTCCTCCGGGTCTATCCCGGCTGCGGCGCAGGCGCAAACCGTAACGAACAGCAGGTCGCCCAGCTTCTCGGCCAAATCACCCTCCCCCGCCGCCGCGGCCTTGACCTCCCCCAACTCCTCTGACAGCTTGTCCATGGCGGCGTCCCAGCCGTCCCAGGGGGCCCCGGCCCGCACCGCCTTCTTCTGCACCTTCTCCGCCCGCCACAGCGCGGGCAGGCTGCGGGCCACCGCGTCCAGCGCGTCGGCCTGGGTGAGCTGGCCCTTCTCCTTCTTCTTCAGCTCCTCCCAGTTGGACAAGACCTCGCCGGTGGAGCCGACGCTCACATCCCCAAACACATGGGGATGCCGGTAGATGAGCTTTTTACACACCCCGTCCGCCACGTCGTCCAGGGTGAATCGCCCCGCGTCCTCCTCAATGGAGGTGTGGAAGTAGACCTGGAGCAGCACGTCCCCCAGCTCCTCTTTGAGGCCGTCCGTATCGCCCTGGTCAATGGCCTCCGCCGCCTCGTACGCTTCCTCGAGAAAGTTGCGGCGGATAGACTGGTGGGTCTGCTCCTGGTCCCACGGGCAGCCGCCTGGGTGGCGCAGAATGCGGACGATCTCCGCCAGATCCCGGCAGTCATAGCTTTTTTTCACCGTCCAATTTACCATACTATCACCTGAATTGCAAGAGTTATTCCGCCCCCATGCAGTTTTTTACAATAAATTCCCATCATTTTTTCACTCTACCCGGAGGATCCGGGCCAATTTCTCCCCTTTAGGGATGAGGGCCAAGTCATCCTTGGAGATAGCGCGGGTGAAAATGATGAGGACAAGGTACACCACCACCGCCACCCCGATGGCCCCGAACACCGACAGGGCGGCGCCGGTGCGGCTGAGCTCCACCACGGCGGCCCCGTCCGGCAGGAGCTCCTGCGTCTCGGTCACAAAGATGTTCAGCGCCATAAACGCCTTGGTCATCAGCCCGTTCACCGCCCAGGCGGACAGCCCCATGGCGGCGGCGGCCCCCACCGGCTTGACGAACACCCGGGCCATGCTCAGGGAGCGGGGCAGGGTGCGCTTGATGATGAACATGTCCAGCAGGGCGATGAGCCCGAAGCAGGCCACGGTGGAGATGGCCCCCCCTTTGATGCCCACGTTTTCATTGCCGATGAGCACATAGCCCACCGCCAGCTTCAGCGCGCAGCCGATGACGGTGGTGGCCATGGGCAGGGCCACCATCTGGTGGGCCTGGAGGATGGAATTGCTCACCAGCATAAAGCACACCGAGACGGAGGCGATGCCCAGCACGGACAGCATCCACCCCGCCAGCACCACGTCAGTGGAGGGGTAGAGCAGGCGGATGATGGGCTCCCCCAGCACAAACAGCCCCACCCCGGCGGGTATGGCCAGCAGGGCGGTGGTGCGCAGGGTGGTCTCGCTGATCTGGGCGGCCTGGCGGCGTCGCTTCACCTTCAGCGCGGCGGACACGTGGGGGATGACGCTGGCCGTCAGCGGCACCATGAAGGAGGCGGGCAGGTTATAGAGGGTCAGGGCCTTGTCATACATCCCCTTCATGTCCCGGGCGGCGTCCTCGGTAAGCTTCAGCGCGTCCTGGAGGCGGCCCAGCATGATGCTGGTGTCCAGGATGTTGGTCAGGGCGATGACGGAGGAGCTCAGGGTGATGGGGATGGCCAGCCGCGCCAGCGTGAACAGGATGTCACGGCTGGCCTCCGGCTCGTCCCCGCTCTCCGGCAGGGTTCGCACGTGGCCCCGGTAGCAGAGGTACACGTACAGCGCCCCCAGCATACAGCCCACCGACACCCCCAGGATGGCCCCGGCGGCGGCCATCGACTCCCCCATATCCTGCCGCATGAACAGGGAGGCCAGGGCCAGGCCGATGACCAGCTTGCACAGCGCCTCGATGACCTGGGACACGGCGGTGGGCGTCATCAGGGCGTGGCCCTGGAAATACCCCCGGAAGGCGGACAGCGGGCAGATGAAAAACACCGCCGGGGCCAGGGCCAGAATGCTGTAAGCCGCGTGGCTGTCCCGCATCAGGTCGGCCAGCTGGTGGGGGAAGAAGGCCATGATGCAGAAGCTGACGGTGCCCAGCACGCAGAAGGTGGCCAGGGCCAGCGAGAACACCTTTTTCACCTGGTTCCCCCGGTCCACGGCGTTGGCCTCGGACACCATCTTGGACAGGGCCACCGGCAGGCCGCCGGTGGAGATGATAATGAGCAGGGAGTAGATGTTATAGGCGGTATTAAAGTCGGCGAAGCCCGCGTCGGACAAAATCCCGCCCAGGGGGATCTTATACAGCGCCCCGATGAGCTTGACCACAATGACGCTGGCCGTCAGGATGGCGGCGCCGCCGAAAAAGGAATTCTTTTTTGGGGTGGAAGCAGACATATCCTCAGACCTTTCCCATCACTTGAAGAGCAGGGGCAGAGCATACCGGCTGACCTCGTCCTTGATCTTATCCAGGTCCAACGTCAAAAACGCCCCATTTTGGTATATGACGCGGCCCCGGGCCATATTCATCGCCACGTTGGAGCCGTGGGCGGAGAACACCAGATTTTCCGCCTCGTCATGGCAGGGGATGAGGTTGGGAGCGTCCATGTCCACCAGGATCAGGTCGGCCACGCGGCCCGCCTCAATGCGCCCGGTGTTGCGCCCCAGCGCCCTGGCGCCGTTGACGGTGGCCATCTCCAGCGCCTGCCGGGCGGTAACGGCCATGGGGTCGCAGCCCACGCCGTTGTGGAGGATGGCGGCCAGCTTCATATCCGCGAACATATCCACGCTGTTGTGGGAGCTCACCCCGTCGGTGCCCAGGGCTACGTTCATCCCAGCCTTGAGCATGGCGGGGATGGGGGCCACGCCGGAGCCCAGCTTCAAATTGGAGTAGGGGTTGTGGACGCAGGACACGCCCTTCCCCTTCATAATAGCCCAGTCCCCGGGGGTAGTATACACGCAGTGGGCGGCGATGGCCCGCCCGTCCCACACGCCGTATTGCTCCAGTAGCTGGATGGGGGTGCGGCCGTAGTAGCGGGACTTGCATTCCTCGTGCTCTTTTCTAGTCTCCGAGATATGCACGTGCATCCCCAGGCCGTGGGCGTGGGCGAAATCCGCCACCCACTCCCACACCGGGGCGCAGGAGGTATATTCCGCGTGGATGGACGCGTCCGCCAGAATCTGGCCGTCTCCGGCGTTGTGCCAGTCCTCGTACAGGCGGATGTGATTCTCACAGTCCTCGCACTTGTCCGGGGAAAAGGTCTCCGGGCTGCCGAAGTACACCGCGCCCACCGACAAATTGGCGGAAATGCCCGCATCCAGCACCTGCTTTGCGATGACCCCGGTGCGCATATACATGTCGGCGATGCAGGTGACGCCGGAGGCGATCATCTCCGCCAGCCCCAGCCCCGTGGCGGCGGCCATGGCCCGGTCGTCCCAACGGTCCTCGGCGGGGAAGATGAAGTCCTGGAGCCAGCTCTGGAGGTCGTGGCCCCCGCCGTACCCCCGCATGAGGGTCATGGGCACGTGGGTGTGGGCGTTGACGAAGCCGGGCATCATCGCCTTGCCCGTGCAGTCAATGGTCTGGTCAAAGCCGCCCTGGGGCCGGTCCGGCCCCACATAGGAGATGTTTGTCCCATCCACCGCCACAAAGCCGTTTCGCAGGGTGGTAAAGCCCTCGTCCATCAGCAGGGCGGTGACGTTGGTAAACAGCGTGGTCATGACAGGCGCCCCCCTTTACAGCTTGGAAAGACAGGCCAGCACCAGCCGGGAGAATTTGTCCCTGGCCGCGGCGGCGGCATCCAGCACCTCCTGCTCGGACAGGGGCTGGTCCAGAATGCCCGCCGCCATATTGCTCAGCAGGGTGAAGCCCAGAATCTCCATACCGCAGTGGCCCGCCACAATGGCCTCGGGGGCGGTGGACATGCCCACCGCGTCGCCGCCCAGGACGCGGGCGGCCCGCACCTCGGCGGGGGTCTCGTACTGGGGGCCGTAGCAGTAGAAGTACACCCCCTCCCGCAGGGGGATGGACAGCTCCGCCGCCGCCCTCCGTGCCACATCCTGGAGCCGGGCGGTATACAGGTGGGAGGCGTCGGGGAAGCGCACGCCGAACTCAGGGATATTTGCCCCGCGCAGGGGGGATTCAGAGAACAGCTTGATCTGGTCAGTGATGAGCATCAGGTCCCCCGCCTGCCAGTCGGTGCGCACGCACCCGGCGGCATTGGTGACAACCAACGTGTCGCAGCCCAGCAGGCGCAGCACCCGCACGGCGTAGGAAACCTCGTCATAGCCGTAACCCTCGTAGTGGTGCATCCTCCCCTGCATGACGGCCACATTCCTGCCCGCCAAGGTGCCGAACACCAGCTGCCCCTTGTGGCCCGGGGCGGTGGACGCCTTGAAGTGAGGAATCCCGCCGTAGGGGATGGCGATGGGGTTTTCCACCACGTCGCCTAAAAAGCCCAGGCCGGAGCCTAAAACCATGGCTACTTTGGGGATAAAACCCCCGATTTTCTCCTTAATGTAATCGGCGCTCTCCTGATATTGGGCGAATGTGAATGCCATAGCCGCAGCCTCCCATAGTAAATTTTGTTGAATCAATATAGTTTACACCAAGTTCAACATAAAATCAATGAACAGGATATAAATTCCGCAAAAAAACGACGGGAGTTTTGTAAAGCGCCCCCGTTGCTTTTTTTGCGGGTTTGGGGTAAAATACCGCAGAAGCATGAGTGTAGACACACCGCCCCGGATGGACCGAGGCGGGAGCGAGCGACGGGGCCGCAAGGCCCGCCCAACCCAAGACGGAGGGAAGCCGAGGCGAAAGCGTGTCCAACGCGAACGTGACAAAAAAAAGCGCAGAGCGGAGGCGGGTTTTGCCCAAGCTGGAGGAAGCCGCGCGCCGTGAACAGGCGCAGCGTGACAACAAAGCAGCGCGGAGAAGCGGGCATTCTGGACTGCCTTCCCTGCGTAACAGCAAGGAACTGATAAAGGAGGCCGGTTTATGAGGGACGGCTTTGTGAAAGTAGCGGCGGGCACACCCAAAATCCGGGTGGCCGACTGCGATTACAACGCGGGGCAGATCATCGCCCTGGTGAGGGAGGCGGTGGCCCAAGGGGTAAAGGTGCTGGCCTTGCCGGAGCTGTGCGTCACCGGGTATACCTGCGGCGACCTGTTCTTGCAGCCCACCCTGCTGGACGGGGCGGAGCGGGCGCTGGCGCGGATTTTAGAAGAGACCCGGGAGCTGGATGTGCTTACCGCCCTGGGCCTGCCGGTCAGATGCCAAAACAAATTGTATAACTGCGCCGCAATAATACAAAAAGGCACGATTCTGGCCCTGGCCCCCAAAACCCATGTCCCCAATTACGGGGAATTCTATGAGGCCCGCTGGTTTGCCTCCCCTTCCGAGAAGCTCAATGGCTGTGAACTTGAACTGGCGAGACTGCCAGTGCGCATGGCCACCCATCCGCTGGTGGAATGTGGGACGGTGCCGGGGCTGGTCATCGGCGTGGAGATCTGCGAGGATTTGTGGGCCCCGGCACCCCCCTCCGTCCGGCTGACAGCGGAGGGGGCCACCCTCATCCTGAACCTGTCCGCCAGCGACGAGGTTGCGGGCAAGGCGGACTACCGCCGCTCCCTGGTGACGGGCCAGTCCGCCCGGTGCCTGTGCGCCTACGTGTACGCCGACGCGGGGGAGGGCGAATCCTCCACCGACCTGGTGTTTGCGGGCCACAACATGATCGCGGAAAACGGCACGCTGCTTGCGGAGGGCCGATTCAGCACCGGGCTGACCATCAGCGAGATTGACGTACAGCGGCTGACCTATGAGCGGCAGAGGATGAACACTTACGCCTCCCCGCCCGGCGATGAGTATATCTTCTCTGATTACTGCAAATTTGAGCGGGAGGAAACCGCCCTCACCCGCCCTGTCTCCCCCACCCCCTTCATCCCGGCGGACCGGGCGGACCGGGCGGAGCGCTGCGAGGAAATCTTCACCATCGCCGCATTGGGACTCAAGAAGCGGCTGGAGCACACCAACGCCTCCTGCGCCGTGGTGGGCCTCTCCGGCGGGCTGGATTCCACCCTGGCCATCCTGATTACCGCAAAAGCCTTCGATATGCTGGGCCGGGACAGCAAGGGCATCCTGGCCGTCACCATGCCCTGCTTCGGCACCACCCGGCGCACCCGCTCCAACGCCGAAATTCTGGCCCAGGAGCTGGGGGCGGAGTTTATGGAGGTGAACATCGGCGCGGCGGTGGAGCGGCACTTTGCCGACATCGGCCAGCCCATGGACAGGCAGGACGTCACCTTTGAAAACGCCCAGGCCCGGGAACGCACCCAGGTGCTCATGGACCTGGCCAACCAGCGGGGGGGGCTGGTCATCGGCACCGGGGACCTGTCCGAGCTGGCCCTGGGCTGGTGCACCTACAACGGCGACCATATGTCCATGTACGCCGTCAACGCCTCCATCCCCAAAACCCTGGTGCGCCACCTGGCAGCCTGGGAGGCAGAGCGCCGGGGCGGGGCCATCGGCGGGGTGCTCCGGGACATCCTGGACACCCCCGTCTCCCCTGAGCTGCTCCCCCCCAAGGACGGGGAGATCGCCCAAAAAACGGAGGATCTGGTGGGGCCTTATGAGCTCCACGACTTTTACCTGTACTACGCCGTCCGCTGGGGGTTCCCGCCCCGGAAGGTGCTGCGCCTCGCCGCATACGCCTTTGGGGATCGGTACAGCCGGGAGACGCTGCTCAAGTGGCTGAAGAGCTTCTACCGCCGGTTCTTCTCCCAGCAGTTCAAGCGCTCCTGCCTGCCCGACGGGCCCAAGGTGGGTTCGGTGGCGCTCTCTCCCCGGGGCGACTGGCGGATGCCCAGCGATGCGGCGGCAAAATTGTGGCTGGACGAATTGGAGGAGCTTTCATAAAACACAAAGCGCCAGCCAGTCGCCCAATGGGGCCCCCGCAAAGCCGCCTTTCGGCTTTGTGGGGAGAGGAGGCGCAGCGAAATGAGCGAGCTTTGGCCGCAGGCCAAAGCGAGGGATATGGAGCTTGTGCCGACGAGGCGGATGCCCAGCGATGCGGCGGCAAAGCTGTGGTTGGATGAATTGGAGGGGTTGGAGTAATATGAATATCCTTGTTGATCTTTTTCTCACCTTTGCCCGCATCGGTGTGTGCACTTTTGGCGGCGGCTATGCCATGCTGCCCATACTCCAGCGGGAGCTGGTGGAAAGCAAAAAGTGGGCCACGGAAACCGAGCTGGCCGACTACTACGCCGTGGGCCAGTGCACCCCCGGCGTCATCGCTGTGAACACCTCCACCTTCGTGGGCCGCAGCCAGGCGGGGATCGCCGGGGGCATCGTCGCCACCCTGGGGCTGGTGTTCCCCTCCCTGGTCATCATTATGGTGATCGCCGCCTTTCTGCAAAACTTCATGCACCTGGACTTTGTGGTCCACGCCTTCAACGGCGTCCGGGCAGGGGTGGTGGCGCTGATTTTATCCAGCGTCATCAAGCTGTTCAAAAACGCCGTGCTGGACTGGCCCACCCGCATCATTTACGCCGCGGTGCTGGCGATGGCCGCCTGCGGCGCCTTCTGCCCCCTGCCGGGGGGCGCGCTGGGCGCTGTGCTGTGCTTTGTGCTGTCTCCGGTGTTCCTGGTCATTGCTGCGGGCATGGCCGGGCTGTGCGTGCGCTGGGCGAAGGGAGGGCTGAAATAATGCCGATTGCCATTGATTTCATGCTCCTTGGGCGTCTGTTCCTGGAGTTCTGCCGGGTGGGGCTGTTCTCTGTGGGGGGCGGCCTTGCCACCATCCCCTTCCTCACCGACCTGGGGGAGCGCACGGGCTGGTTCTCCCCCGGCGACCTGGCCAACATGATCGCCATTTCCGAGTCCACCCCCGGCCCCATGGGGGTGAACATGGCTACCTACGTGGGCTTCCACACCGCAGGCGTGGCCGGGGGCGTCATCGCCACCCTGGGACTGGTGTCCCCCTCCATCGTCATCATCCTCATCATCGCCGGGTTTTTGGAGAAGTTCCGCCAGTCAAAAGCGGTGGACGCGCTGTTCTACGGCCTGCGGGCGGCCTCGGTGGCCCTCATCACAGCGGCGCTGCTCCAGGTGGCCAAAATCGCCTTGCTTCGGCCCGCCCAGGGCCTGGAAAGCGCCTTTACCTACTACCCCAACTGGATCGCCATCCTCCTGGCTGCCGCCATCTTCATTCTGGCAAAATTCACCCCGCTGAAAAAGCTGCACCCCATCTGCTTCATCGGCTTGGCCGCCCTGGCCGGGATCGTATTCCAAATGTGATAGGCAAAGCCCCGCGCTTCATGGCGCGGGGCTCTCGTTTTCCGCCCGTTCGATGGCCCGGAACCGGGGCATGATGCCGATCTTGTCCGGGGTGTGCACCGGGAGCTGGTAAATGTCGTGGCCAGGGAACTGGTTGCCCTCCACCAGGCAGGGGCCGTCCGGCGTGAAGCACACGTCCCAGCCCACATAGCCCACCTCCGGGATGACCTGGGCCGCCTGAGTCACCAGTTCCACCGCCCTGTCCCAGTGGGGGAAGGTGAAGCCCTTGATGGGTGTGCCAGTGGCAGGGTGGTTTTCATACAGGTTCTTCTGCTTGTCCAGCGCCCGGTCAGTCACCGTCCCCGTGTCCGGGTTCATGGGGGCCACCATGCCGCCGCTGTTGAAATTGTCCACAAACTTGCCGTTGCCGATGCGGAACATGGCGGTGACCAGATAGACCCTCCCGCTCTTCCCCCGGATGGTCACCATGCGCACGGTGTTGATGGAGCCGGGGTAGATGGCCGCCACCAACCGGTGCTGGGTGATGACCTCCTCCAGCTCCAGCAGGGGGGCCCTCTCCGCCAGATGGGCGTAAAGCGCATCCAGGGATGGGAAATCCGCCGTACTGAGCTTTTCAATGCCCCAGCCGCAGCTGCCTTGGGCAGGTTTAGCCATAAACACCGGGTGGCGCGCCACAAAGGCTAGCACCTCGTCCCGGTTGTCCCCCGTCACCGGCGCCCAGTCCCGGTGGAGGAAGGGTTCGAACCGGGTGTTAAAGCGGATCTTGTCCCCAAAGTCCGCCATGTGGGCCTTGTCGTTATACTTCACCACGATCTCGTTGTTCCGCCCCCGGGTGAGGTAGGTGTCCCGCTGCTCCGGGGTGAGGTTATACATCTCGAACAGGTCGTAGTCCATATAGCCTGCGCCGTACTTCACCGCGCACTGCCGCATGTCCCGGAAAATGGCCAGGCGGGAGCGGCCCGTCTTTTTGTGGATGGAGCTGATTTTGTCCAGCATGGCCTTATAGTTCATGTTCAGCACCCGCTGCATGAGATATTTTGCGTTCATGGAGGCCTCCCCGGCGTTCGCGCCGCGCGTTAAATTAGGGATATCATACCATATCCGGGGAGAAAACGCAATGCCCAGGGCCCCGCCGAATCCGTTCAGGAAAGGCGGGCGCGGAGAGCCCCGCGTCCGCCTTTTTGCGCGCTCAGTTCCCCGCCCCCAGGCGCAGGGCGGGCTGGGCGGCCCGGCTGAGCATGGCCGCCGCCTCGCTGCGCAGCACCGGGGCTTCGGGGTCGAAAATGCCGTCCCCCTTGCCGCCCATGATGCCCGCCCGGGCCAGGGACATGATTCCGGCGTAGTCCCGGTGGGCCTCGGTCACGTCGGTAAAGCGCACGTCCTGGGTCTCCGGCTGGGTGGCCTCCCCCGCCAGGGCGGCGTGCAGCCACCGGGCCAGCTCCGCCCGGGTGGCCGGGCGGTCAAAGTCCGCGAGGACCTCGTTCATCATCCCGTTTGCGATGGCGTAGTCCACATAGGGCTGATACCAAAGCTCTCCGGCCTTGGCGGTGAAGCCGGTCCCCTCTCCCCAGTAGATGTCCCGCACCCGGGCGGCCACGGTAACCGCCTCCGCCACGGTGATGGTGCTGTTGGGGGCGAAGGTGGTGGGGGAGTTCCCCTTCATCAGCCCCAGCTCATAGGCGCTCTTCACATTGTCCGCGAACCAGTCGCCCGCTTTCACGTCGGCGAACTGGCCCGCCCGGTAGCGGTTGACGGTTTTGAAATTGTCCAGCCCCTGCTTGTCGCCTGGCTCACCGCCGTAGAAGCCCGCGCCCAGCCGCTCCTCCTTGAGGGAGCCGTCCTCCTGCTCGGTAAGGCTCCACAGCACGCCGCCGAAGCGGATCACCAGGGAGGTTCGCTCCCCCCGGTCTGCGTAGCCCACCATATCCATCACCTGCCTGTACACCCCGTCCAAGCCGCTGCCCGAACCGTCAAAGAAGTACAGCCCGCCGCCCCGGGTGATGACCGCGCCGGAGCTGCTCACCCGGGCCGCGCCGTCCAGCTCGGGGGCGCGCTTCATCTCTATTTTGCCGGACTGGCTGTCGTACATCCAGCGCCAACCCTCGGTCATCTCCACCATGCCTTGCCAGCCGCCGTCCCGGATCAGCACGTTCCAGGATGCCTCCAGCACGTTGTCCGCCAGCTTTTGAGGCTTATTGTCCTGGCCGCTGGCGTCCAGTCCCCAGCCCCACAGCTCATTTTCCGCGGTGACAGCCAGGCCGCCGCGGCCAGTGGCCTGCGCCCAAATCACGTTGTCCATGATCTTCTCGTAGTAGGACTTGTCGGTCTTCTCCAGCCAGGGCGCACCGAAGCAGCCCCAGCCCTGCGTCCACAGCTCGCCATTCCGCCGCACTATCAGGGTGTGATAGCCACCCACCGACACCATGGATACCCCATCCATCATCTTCACAGGCTTCATGGGGTCGTCCGGATCCGCTGTGATGCGCTGGAGTACCGGCGTAAAGCGGTCAGTGCCGGTGTTGATGCCGTACAGGCCGCCCTCCTTGTCCACGGCGAAGGTGGCCCCCCGGCCGCTGGTGTACACCGCCGCGGCGTTGGGCATCAGCTCCCGGGCCTGCTCAAAGGACGGGTTCTTCCCATCCCCGCCAAACTCCGGCTCACCCCAGGCGATCAGCATGCCGTCCGCCCGGATGGCGTAGAAGTCGCTGAAACCCGCCGCCACCGGCTGCTCCCGAACGGGCAGCTTCAACTCCCCCGCCGGGGCGGCCAGCGCCCCCTGGAACAGCAGCGCACCCAGCGCCAGCGCCATCACGGCCGCCAAATACCGTCTTATCCTCATGTTCAGTCCTCCGTTTCTGTCTCGTCTCCCGCCGTGCTCCCAGGGCCCAGCAGAGTCTATCTCTGTAGACTTCCCTGTTAGGCTATCACAATAGACCGCCCTTGTCAATCCCTCCCAGAAATTTTTTCCATGGCCGTACAGGCGCAAAAAACCGGCGGACGCCAAGGGCTACTCCGCATAAGGACAACAACAAAATCACCGTCCAGAGCATAACAAAATGCGGCAACCAAAACGGCTGCACCCCACAAGGATACAAAGTGAACCGGGGGCAGCAAGACAGTACGGGCCAAACGAAAACAGAAGCGTCAGAAAAAAGTGCTTTCTTCTGACGCTTCTGTTTTTCTGGGGCAGAGACAGATAACTTTTTTGCAAAAGATGAGTATTCTCAAAACAAAAAAATATCCGTTATATCCATTGCATTGATTTTGAGTTGGTTGAACAGCTTTGCCCAAACAGAATCATGGGGTTTCAGCCCAATGCGTTATGGCCACTCTCCATCGGCCTACTCTACCGTGACGCTTTTCGCCAGATTCCTGGGCTTATCCACGTCCAATCCCCGGGCCA
>CAJUQD010000064.1 GCA_910588105.1 uncultured Oscillospiraceae bacterium
GAGGGGGTGGTCATGTCCCGCATCCCGCCCCGCATCGCCGTGCGCAAAAACGCCCCAATCGAGCTGCCCCACGCCATGCTGCTCACCGACGACCCCCAGCGCACCGTCATCGAGCCCCTGTCTGCCCAGACGGAGGAGATGGAGCTGCTCTACGACTTCGACTTGATGGAGCAGGGGGGCCATGTGAAGGGCTGGCTGCTGGGTGAAAGACAGCTGGAGCAGGTGGCCGCAGCGCTGTCCGCCCTGGCCGACCCCGCCGCCTTCAACGCCCGGTACGGCGTTCGGGACCAGCCTGTCATGCTCTTCGCCATGGGGGACGGGAACCACTCCCTGGCCACTGCCAAGGAGTGCTATGAGCGGCAGAAGCGCCTTGTGCCGCCGGAGAAGTGGGATGTGATCCCCGCCCGGTTCGCCCTGTGCGAGCTGGTGAACCTCCACGACGGGAGCCTGGAGTTCGAGCCCATCCACCGGGTGGTGTTCCACACCGATCCCAAGGCCCTGCTGGACGCCCTGGTGCGTGCTTATCCCGGCGCCCGCCGGGGGGCGGCTTCCGAGGGGGACGGCCTGCCCTTGCGCTATGTGTGCGCCGGGAGCGAGGGCATGGTCACGGTGCCCGCCTGCGCCGCGCGGCTGCCGGTGGGGGCCCTTCAGAGCTTTTTGGACGACTACCTCATGGAACACCCCGGCCGGGTGGACTACATCCACGGGGAGGACGTGGCCCGGGAGTTTGCCGCCCGGCCCGGCAATATCGCCTTCCTCTTGCCCCCCATGGACAAGGAGGCGCTGTTCCCCTCGGTCATCCACGATGGGGTGCTTCCCCGCAAGACCTTCTCCATGGGGGAGGCCCATGACAAGCGCTTCTACCTGGAGGCGCGGAAGATCCGCTGAGGAAGGAGACGGCATGACCGTATACCACATGAGCCGGACCCTGAAGCTTGGGGGACGCGCTGGTCCCCGACCACCAGGGCTGCGCCGCCCTGGCCCAGCCCTTCACCCAGGCCCTGGAGCGGGGCATGGACTGTTTTGATTCCATGGCGCTCACGGGGAAGTACCTGTACGCGGTGCTCCGCCGCTCCGGCCTGCGGGAGTGGTCGGACTACGCCAAGTGGGCGGCGGAAGGGGCCTTTGAGTACGTGCGCAGAAGGGACTTCCCCCACCGGCCCAGCCGTCTGGGCTGCAATTACTTCTACAGCGATCTGTCCAGCTCCAAGCGGCTGTTCGAGTACGACTGGGGGGAGGCCTCCCCGGAGGAGCGGGCGGCGGTGCGCCTGTTTGAGGTGGAGTTGGAGGACGAACACCCCGCGCGGCTGGACATGAGCCTGTACGACGCGGCCTACGCCGCCCTCAGCGAGAGGCAGGACGGGCAGACGGCGCTGGAGCTGGCCCGGCGGTATTTCGCGGGGGAGGGGGGCGGCGAATCGGTTTGGGAGCTGCTCAGCGCCCGCCCCGCCCGGGCCGTGAAGGACATCACGGGGTATCTGTATGAAGCGTAAAAAGACCGCCCGGCAGCCGCCGGGCGGTCTTTCTGATGGTGTGGTTACAGCGCGCCGTCGTCGAAGTCGTCAAACTCGGCGGGCTGGAAGCAGCGGTCCGCCCGCTTTTCCTCCACCTTGTCCATCACGGTGTCGATCAGATCCATGATCTGATCCCAGAAGGCGGCCACAGCGCACACCACCGCCGCCACCGCCATGGCAGTGGCCACAATCTTCAAAATAAAGCCCAAGGTCTTTTTCATGTTCATACCTCCTCTGGTCAGTCGGCGTCCCGAAGGGACGCACACAGGTGGGCCACTACCGCGCAGGCCACCGAGGCCGCCGCCAGGGCCACCGCCGTGGTCTTGAGAATAAAGCTGGCAATTTTCATGAGCTGTCCCTCCTGGTAATGGATGGCTTTAGTGTACACGATTTTAAAGGAAATTACAATGGGTATTTTGAGACAAAGGCGGCGGGACGTAAAAAAGCAGCGCCCCGGGAGACCGGGACGCTGCTTTCGTCCATCAATAAAACTTCTTGCTGCGGTTCTTGCGGGCCGCCTCGCTCTTCTTGCGGCGCTTGACGCTGGGGCTGTCGTAGAACTCGCGCTTGCGCACCTCGGCCAGCACGCCGGACTTGGCACAGCTGCGCTTGAAGCGCTTCAGCGCGTTCTCCAGAGACTCGCCCTCGCGGACATGAACTTCGGACATCTATATTTCCCTCCCTCCGAGGCATCCGGCTATCTCCAGGATGCTTTAAGGGCCACTGCGGTATGGCTTTAACAGGTCTATTATATGTGAAGATATGCCTTTTGTCAACCGCAAAATATAGGGGATTTTGCAAACCATGCCCCCACCCGCTGTCAGCTCAATGTTCCCGAAAAAATTCGGCGGACTCCCCAGGGGGGCCAGCAGAACGCGATGCGGACGGGGTAGTCCGGTCCCAGCACCTTATCGGCGGGCTCCGCCGTAATTTCGCAGCCCGCGCCGCGCGCCAGCTCCGACGCGCCTTCCACGTCTTCTGTGCGGAAGGCCACGCGCCGGTGGATGCCGGGGGAAAGCGGTTTGTCCGCGTCGGTAAAATCTCCAGCAGGCAGTTTTCCAAATCCAGCATGCCGCCGGCCCGCCGCCTTCAGGCAGAGGTGGTGCAGTCCCGAAACGCCGCTTATTGGGGTTTTACGATCAGGTTCACCAGCCGCCCCGGCACAACAATGGTTTTGACCAGGGCCATGCCGTCGGTGAACTTGCGCACCTTGGGGTCGGCCTGGGCGGCGGCGGTGACGGCCTCGTTGTCCGCGTCCGCCGGGACGATGATGTTGGCGCGCACCTTGCCGTTCACCTGCACCGCCATCTGCACCGTGTCCGCCACCGTCTTGCTCTCGTCGTAGGTGGGCCAGGGCTGCCGGCACACAAAGCCCTCGCCGCCCAGCAGCTCCCACAGCTCCTCCGCCACATGGGGGGCGAAGGGGGAGAGGAGGGTTACCAGGGTTTTCATATCGCCTCTGGAGCAGCTGTTCTTCTGGAACTCGCCCACCAGGGTCATCATGGCGGCGATGGCGGTGTTGAACTTCATGGCCTCGATATCATCGGCTACCTTTTTGATGGTCTTGTGGACGGCGGCCTCGTTGGCGGGGGTGTAATCCAGGCTGTCCGAGCAGCTCTCCGCCAGGTTCCACACCTTGTCCAAAAAGCGCTTGCAGCCCTTGACCGCCTGGTCCGACCACACTGCGGCCTGTTCAAAGTCGCCGATGAACATGACGTACAGGCGCAGGGTGTCCGCGCCGTAGGCCTTCACAATATCGTCCGGATTGACCACATTCCCCCGGGACTTGGACATTTTCTCCCCACCCTCGCCCAGGATCATGCCGTGGCTGGTGCGCTTCTGGTAGGGCTCCTTGGTGGGCGCCACGCCGATGTCGTACAGGAATTTGTGCCAGAACCGGGAGTAGAGCAGGTGGAGGGTGGTGTGCTCCATGCCGCCGTTATACCAGTCTACAGGGGACCAGTAGTCCAGCGCCTCCTTGGAGGCCAGGGCATTGCCGTTGTGGGGGTCCATATACCGCAGGAAGTACCAGGAGGAGCCCGCCCACTGGGGCATGGTGTCGGTTTCCCGCTTGGCGGGGCCGCCGCAGCAGGGGCAGGCGGTCTTGACCCAGTCGGTCATCTTGGACAGGGGGGATTCGCCGTCGTCGGTGGGCTCGTAGGACTCCACCTCCGGGAGGAGCAGGGGCAGCTCGCTCTCGGGCAGAGGCTGCCAGCCGCACTTGTCGCAGTGCACCATGGGGATGGGCTCGCCCCAGTAACGCTGGCGGGAGAACACCCAGTCCCGCAGCTTGTAGTTGACCTTGGCCGCGCCGATGCCCTTCTCCTCCAGCCACTTTGTGACGGCGGGGATGGCGTCCTTGACGGTGAGGCCGTTGAGGAAGTCGGAATTGACCAGGATGCCCGTCTCGTCCTTGGCGGTGAAGGCGGCCTTCTGCACGTCCTTGCCGCCGGACACCACCTCGATGATCTCCAGGCCGAACTTTTTGGCGAACTCCCAGTCCCGGTCGTCGTGGGCAGGGACGGCCATGATGGCCCCGGTGCCATAGGTGGACAGAACATAGTCGGAGATGAAGATGGGGATCTCCTTCCCGTTGACGGGGTTGACGCCCCGCACGCCGTCCAGCTTTACGCCGGTCTTTTCCTTGTTCAGCTCGGTGCGTTCCAGGTCGGACTTGGAGGCGGCGGTTTTCTGGTAGGCGGCGACCTCACCGGCATTGGCCAGCCTGCCGGATTCCAGCCAGCCCCGCACCAGCTCGTGCTCCGGGGAGAGCACCATATACGTGGCGCCGAAGAGGGTGTCGGGCCGGGTGGTGAAGACCACGATATCGTCCCCGGTGGTGCTCTTGAAGGTGACTTCCGCGCCGGTGGAGCGGCCGATCCAATTGCGCTGCTGGATCTTCACCCGCTCGATGAAGTCCACGTCGTCCAAATCGTCGATGAGCCGCTGGGCGTACTGGGTGATTTTCAGCATCCACTGGGATTTCTCCTTGCGGATGACGGCGGAGCCGCACCGCTCGCACACCCCCTCCACCACTTCCTCATTGGCCAGCACGCACTTGCAGGAGGTGCACCAGTTCACCGGCATGGTGGCCTTGTAGGCCAGCCCCTTTTTAAACAGCTGGAGGAAAATCCACTGGGTCCACTTGTAGTAGGCGGGGTCAGTGGTGTCCACCACCCGGTCCCAGTCGAAGCCATAGCCCAGCATTTTCAGCTGCCGGGTGAAGTTCTCGATATTCTGCTTCGTGACGGCGGCGGGATGGACGTGGTTTTTGATGGCGTAGTTCTCGGTGGGCAGGCCGAAGGCGTCGAACCCGATGGGGTAGAGCACGTTATACCCGTCCATCCGCTTTTTCCGGGTCACAATGTCCATGGCGGTGAAGGGACGGGGATGGCCCACGTGGAGCCCCTGGCCGGAGGGGTAGGGGAACTCAATGAGGCCGTAGAACTTGGGCTTGGTGCTGCCGTCCTGGGCGGCGTACACCTTGGCCTCCTCCCAGCGCTTTTGCCATTTGGGCTCGATGGCGGCGAAATCGTACTTCAATGTGAACACTCCCTTGGGTGAGGATTTTTTCAAGTCAAAACATTATATAAGAAAAAGCGGCGGATTGCAAGGGCCTGGCAGGAAAAACAGGGGCCGCCCGGGATGCCCCGGACGGCCCTTTTTCACACGAGCTGCGCGCCCGTTTTTATTCCACGGCCACCCGGTTCTTTTCCACCGCGCCGCCGGGCTTCTTCTCGCTGCTGCCGGGCTCGCCGGTGCCGCCGGCCTGGTCGATGGCGCCGTTGATGGTTCGGTCGCCCGCCTGCTTGGCGTGCTTGGACACCTCGGCCTTGTTCTTAGGGCTGCGCATGATGACCGCCGGGCCCTGGACGCAGCCGCCCTGGCAGGCCATGCCCTCGATGAAGTTTTCGGGCAGCATCCCCTTGGACATCTTCAGCAGGGCGATCTTGCACTCCTCAATGCCGGAACAGGGCAGGGTGCGGGCCTCCACAGTGCTGCCCATCTCCTTGAGGGCCTGGCCCACCGCCGCCGCCACGCCGCCGCTGGCGGCAAAGCTGCGGCCAAAGCCGCTGGCGTGGTCCAGGGTGGCCTCGGGCATCTTGGATACGTCGATATCCTTGGCGGCCAGCATGGAGTAGAGTTCCTCGAAGGTGATAACCAGGTCGATGGACGAGCGGGTACGGCCCAGATGGAACTCCCGCTTCTTGGCCACGCACGGGCCGATGAACACCACACGGGCCAGGGGGTCCCGGTCCTTGATGTACCGCCCCAGCATCACCATGGGGGAGGGGGTGGTGGAGACCTTGGGCACCATGTCGGGCATATGCCGCTCCACATAGGCCACGAAGGCCGGGCAGCAGGAGGAGGTCATGGGCTCGCCGCCGCGCTCGTCAAACTCGGCGGCCTCCGCCTTGGCGGTGAGGTCGGCCCCCAGGGCAACCTCGGCCACGTCGTAGAAGCCCATCTCCTTCAGGGCGGATACCATCTGGCCGGGGGTGCAGCTGAACTGGCCCACGAAGGAGGGGGCCAGGACGGCATAGACGTGCAGCCCCCACTTGTCCGCCCCCATGAGCATCTGGATCACATCCACAATGTAGGATTTGTCCATGATGGCGCCGAAGGGGCACTGGACCACGCACTCGCCGCAGGAGATGCACTTGCTGGCGTCGATGCTGGCCTTGCGGTCCTCCCCCATGGAGATTGCCTTGACGGGGCAGCCGCGCTCACAGGGGCGCATGTTCTTGGTGATGGCGCCGTAGGGGCAGGCGGCCACGCACTTGCCGCACAGCACGCACTTGGAATGGTCGATGACGGAGCGGTGGTTCTCAATGCGGATGGCGCCCTTGGGGCAGGCCTCCATGCAGCGGTGGGCGATACAGCCCCGGCAGGAGGGGCCCACGCTGATCTCGGTGACGGGGCACTCGTCGCAGGCGATGGGCAGCACCTCCACCAGGTTGGGGTTGGCCCGGTCGCCGCCCATGGCCATCTTGATCCGGCTGCCCACCACGGCCCGCTCCTTATAGATGCAGCAGCGCATCTGGGCCTCGGGGCCGGGGACGATCTCCTCGGGGATATCCAAAATTTCGTTGGTCTGGAGCTTGTCGTTCCAGGCAAGGCGGGCCACGGCGGTAAGTACCTTGTCCTTCAGCTCCTGGACGGAAGTTTCGTAATGGCGCATAGGCTTGCTCCTCCTTCTCAGCGTTACAAATTTATGTTAAAAAAATGTCGATCACGATACCTGCATTATATCCCGTCCCGAACCCCGCGTCAAGAAGCAAGCGGCAGATTTCCGGCGAAAATTCCTGGCTGCGCTGCCATGGGGCGGGATGGGCATTTTAACTGGAAAAACCCGGAGAAGCGCCGGGAAAAATTGTGGATTTCCCCCTGTACTCCCTTGACAATCCCGTGCTGTTTGTGCTATGTTATTTAGTAATATGGAAAAGGGGCGCGCCGCATGTCCCGGCGGGCTCTTTGGACATGATTTCGGCGGTTGACAGGAAGGGGCGCGGCGGCGGTGGGTCTGTTCCCAAGGTTTGACGAGGAGGAATCCGGGCGCGGGGAGGACATCCCCCGCAAGACCGGCTTTCCCCGCCTGTGGGAGCTGGCGTCCCGGGATTTCTGGGACAATTTCCGGGCGGGATTTCTGGCACTGGCCGGGTGTGTGCCCTTTATTGCCGGCATGTTTTTTGCCGTGTCCGCCCATGCGGTGCTGCTTGCCCCCCTGGCGGGGCTGGTGGGCGGGGCCGTTGCCGGGCCGGAGCTGTGCGCCCTGGCGGACACCCTGCTGCGGGGCCTGCGGGACGACACGGGCCGGGTCTGGTGGCGCACCTACCGAACGGCGTGGCGGCGCAGCGCCAGGGCGGCGCTGCTGCCCGGGGCGCTGGGCGGGGCTCTGCTGGGCACCCAGATTTTTTTGCTGCTCCATGCCGGGGCGCTCCAGGTGGACCTGGCCACCAGCCTGGCGCTGGTGCTGGGGGTGCTGCTCCTGCTGGGCATGTCGCTGTACCTGTGGCCCCAGCTGGCGCTGATGGAGCTGTCCCTGGGCCGGCTCATCAAAAATTCCGCTCTGCTGTTCATTGCCCAGCTGCCCAGGACGGCGGGGGCGGTGGCCGTTTTTCTGGCGTATATCCTGGTGTCCCTTCGGTTTTTCTCCTTCGCGGTGAGCCTGCTGCCGTTGACCAATTTCTGGCTGCCCACCCTGCCCGCGCTGATGCTGATCTATCCCGGCCTGGACCAGGCCTTCGGCATCGAGGAAAAGTTCCGGGAGGGGCAGGAGCCGCCCCAAGGCGGGGGATGACCCGCGCCCCGGGGCATACCATATTATGATGGCATTGGCGGCATGTCCGCCTGTCCATACCAGCGCTTTGAAAAGGCGCACAATTTGACGGGCCGCGGACTACTCCATTACAATAGTACGCGGTACTGAAAAAAGGAGGAAAAAACACCGCTTCGGCTTGCGGTGCGGCAGTGTGGAGACCTGTCGCAAGACCTCTGGGACCTGTGCGCCCGGAGGTGAGGTGGAGATGGCGGAGGCCGCTCCATCAAAGCCGGGTACTATGGCCGGTTTGTCCCTGAAGAACATCATGAAGATCTATCCCCACAGCGGCGACCAGAAGAAGTCCAAGAAGAAGAAGGGCGAGCCCGAGAAGAAGACCAACCTGCAGGTCACGGACGAGGGCGTCATCGCCGTGCAGAAGTTCAGCCTGGACATCGCGGACAAGGAGTTCATCGTTCTGGTCGGCCCCTCCGGCTGCGGCAAGTCCACCACCCTGCGCATGGTGGCCGGCCTGGAGGAGATCTCCGGCGGCGAGCTGTACATCGACGGCAAGCTGATGAACGACGTCGCCCCCAAGGACCGCGATATCGCCATGGTGTTCCAGAGCTACGCCCTGTATCCCCACATGACCGTGTATGAAAACATGGCCTTCCCCCTGAAGCTGCGCAAGGTTCCCAAGGATGAGATCGACAAGCGGGTGCGCGAGGCGGCTGAGATCCTGGATATCACCCAGTATCTGGACCGCAAGCCCAAGGCCCTGTCCGGCGGCCAGCGCCAGCGCGTGGCCATCGGCCGCGCCATCGTGCGTGAGCCCAAGGTGCTGCTGATGGACGAGCCGCTGTCCAACCTGGACGCCAAGCTCCGCAACCAGATGCGCGCGGAGATCATCAAGCTGCGCCAGAAGATCGACACCACCTTCATGTACGTCACCCATGACCAGACCGAGGCCATGACCCTGGGTGACCGCATCGTCATCATGAAGGACGGCTTCATCCAGCAGATCGGCACCCCGCAGGAGGTGTTCGACCATCCCGCCAACCTGTTCGTCGCCGGGTTCATCGGCACGCCGCAGATGAACTTCTTCGACGCCAAGCTGGTCAAGGACGGCAGCAAGTACTCTGTCGAGCTGGGCGCCATGAAGGTTGCGCTTTCCGACGCCAAGCAGAAGGCCCTGGCGGCCAAGAACGTGTCCTCTCAGGATATCACCCTGGGCGTGCGTCCCAGCCACGTGGTTCTGAGCAGCGACGCCGCCAACTCCATCGAGGCCACCGTGGACGTGTCCGAGATGATGGGCAGCGAGGTGCATCTCCACGCCAACGCCAACGGCAAGGACGTGGTCATCATCGTGCCCACCGTGGATCTGTCCGGCAACCACATGGAGACCTTCGCCTACGGCGCCAAGATCCGCTTCACCTTCAGCGGCAATGTGTGCCACGTGTTCGACAAGGGCGGCAAGAACCTGGAGTTCTGATCTCAGTCAAGCACAAACACAGCCCGGGGGCCTGTATGGGGGCCTCCGGGCTTCCTTTTTGGAAAATATCCGTATTGTGAATATGGGGAGCCGGAAATGATATGGATTCCCGGGCGGGAGGGGGTTATAATGGGGAAACAATCTGGCGGGAATACCGCCGCAGGGAAAGGATGTAATGTGGTCCATGGCGAGTTTCTCCCAAAACGACGAACGGTTCCGTGACTACGCCCTGGGTGCGCCGCCGCTGAAGGCTCTGGTGACGGTATGCGCGCCGCTGGCACTGTACCAGGCGCTGAACACCATCTTTAAGATTCTGGACGCGCTGATGGCCGCCCATATCAGTTCCAACGCGGTGTCCGCCGTGTCCTGCCTGAGCCAGATTACCCTGATGATCACCGCGCTGGGCACCGGGCTGGCGGTGGGGGGGAGTATCAAGATTTCCGAGGCGTACGGCCAGGGGGACGGCGCCCTGATGAGCCGCCGGGTGGCCTCGGTATACGCCATGGCGGGGGTGGCGAGCGCCCTGGTGGCGGTGGCCCTTATCCCCTTTGCCGAGCCCTTCCTCCGCCTGCTTCGGACGCCGGAGGAGCTGATTGAGACGGGCGCAGGCTATTTCCGCATTGAGGTGCTCACCCTGGTGGTGAACTTCTTCAACACCGTATACATCGCCATTGAGCGAAGCCGGGGCCACGCAAAAAAGATTCTGGCGCTCAACATAGTTATCATCGTGGTGAAGCTGGGACTGTCCGCCCTGTTTGTGTATGTGCTCCAGGGGGATCTGGCGCTCATCGCCGCGGCCAGCCTGGCGGGGCAGCTGCTGCTGTTCGCCTACGCCCTGTTTTCCATGAGCCGGGACGAGGGGGCGTTCCGCTTTTCCGTGAAAAATATCTCCTGGCGGCGGGAAACCACCCTGCCTATCCTGGACTTGTCCTACCCGGTGGCGGCGGAAAAGATGTTTTTCGCCGCGGGTAAAGTCATCGTTAATTCCATGTCCGGCCTGTACGGCGGGCTGACAGTGGGGGCGCTGGGCATCTCCAACAACATCGGCGGGCTAACCACCTCCTGGCATATGGGGCTTCAGGACGGGGCCGCCCCCCTCATCAGCCAGAACCGGGGGGCGGGGAAATACCGCCGCACCCTCCAGCTCTACTTCCGGCTGGTGGCGGTGGATGTGGCCATCGGGGCGCTGGGCATCGCGCTGGTATCCTGGGGCCTGCCCTGGCTGGCGGATGTGTTTGCCCAGTCCAAAAACAGCTTTGACCAAGGCTTCCGGGAGCAGATCATCGCCATCCACCGCTGGGAGATGCTGGGCTATGTCACCCTGGGGATCAATTCCGCCACCCTCAGCCTGCTGCTGGGATACGGCAGAACCAAGTGGACCATGTTCCTCAACGTCAGCCGGGTGTTTGTGTTTCGGGTGCCTGTGCTGTGGTTTTTGCAGCGCTTCACCTCCATGGGGGCCGAGGCGGTGGGGGTGACCATGATGGTGAGCAACGTGTGTACCGGGCTGACGGCGGTGGCGGTGGCCATCCCCTTGGTCCGGGACATCCGCAGGCTGTGCGCCCAGGAGGAGGCTGCCGGGGCGGTGGAGGGGGAATAGCGGGTCAAAAAGCGGCACGCGCTTGGCGTGCCGCTTTTGTTATGCCTTTTTGGTGGGCGCGGCCCTTTTGGCGGCGGCCTTTTTCCTGGGAAGGCGCTGATATACCCGGGTCTCCCGGTACAGCCGCTGGGCCAGGGCGGGGGTGAACGAGCCAGGCAGGGCCCGCCACTTCCAGTTGATGCCCAGGGTGGAGGGGATATTGATCCGGGCCTCGCTGCCCAGCCCCAGCAGATCCTGGGCCTGCATCACCGCCAGGTCGGCGGGGGACGCCCAGGCCGAGCGCATCATCCCCCAGTGGTAGCCCTCCCGGGCGTTGAGGCGCAGGTAGGCCTTGGCGAAGGACACGTCCTTTTTGGGGGCGGTAGCCATCCAACCCAGGATGGTGTCGTTGTCGTGGGTGCCGGTGTAGACCACGCAGTGGGTGGGGTAACGGTGGGGCAGGTAGTCGCTGCCGTTGTCCCGGCTGTCGAAGGCAAACTCCAGAATCTTCATGCCGGGGTAGCCTGTGTCCCGCAGCAGCCTGCGCACCGAGTCGGTCTGAAAGCCCAGATCCTCGGCAATGATGTCCTGCCTGCCCAGCTTTTTGTTGACGGCCTTGAAGAAATCCAGGCCGGGGCCGGGGCGCCAGCGACCGTTCCGGGCGGTTTTGTCGCCGTAGGGGATGGCGTAATAGGCGTCGAAGCCCCGGAAGTGGTCGATACGCAGCGTATCGTAGATGGTGAACTGGAAGGCGATGCGGCGCAGCCACCACTGGTAGCCGTCTTCCTTCATCCGCTCCCAGTCAAAGAGGGGATTGCCCCACAGCTGGCCGTCCTCGGAAAAGCCGTCGGGGGGACAGCCGGCCACCTCGGTGGGGATGCCGTCCCCGTCCAGCTGGAACTGGTCCGGGTTGGCCCACACGTCGGCGCTGTCGCCGGACACGTATATGGGAAGGTCGCCGATGATGCGCACGCCCTTGCCGTTGGCGTAGGCCTTGAGGGCGCGCCACTGCCGGAAGAACAGGAACTGAACCGCCTTCCAGAATTCCACCTGCCCGGCCAGCTCCTCCCTTGCCGCGGACAGGGCAGCGGGACGGCGCAGGCGGATATCCTCGGGCCAGGTGAACCAAGAGGCCCCGCCGTGTTTGTCCTTCAGGGCCATGAACAGCGCGTAGCCGTCCAACCACTCAGAGCCGCCGCAAAACGCCTGATACCCGTCTGGGGGAGAGGCAAGCAACCGCTCCACCGCCTTTTTCAGAACCGGGTAGCGGGTCTGGTACATCAGGCCGTAGTCCACGTTTTTAGGGTCGGCCCCCCAGTCCAGGTCCCGGTATTCCTCCGGCTTTAAGAGCCCCTCTGCCGCCAGGTCGTCCAGGTCGATGAAGTAGGGGTTGCCCGCGTAGGAGGAGAAGGACTGGTAGGGGGAGTCGCCGTAGCTGGTGGGGCAGATGGGCAGAATCTGCCAGTAGGTCTGGCCGCCGGCAGCCAGAAAATCGGCAAATTCCCGGGCGGCCGCCCCCAGCGTGCCGATGCCGCAGGGGGAAGGCAGGGAGGAAATGGGCATTAAGATGCCGGAGCATCTCATAGGAAGTCCACCTTTCGTCAAGGCCGCCGCCCGGACAGGACGGCGGCCCATGGGTTAATGTGTCGCGCCCCGGGGCGGGGACACGCTCTCCCCGGCGATCAGCTCAAAGGGCACCACCCCGTGGACCGGCGGGCGGGGGCGCTGGAGGTTGCGCAGGAGCAGGTCCACCCCCTGGCGGGCCAGCTGCTGGGTGTCCTGCCGGACGGTGGTGAGGCGGGGGACGGAAAACCGGGAGAGGGGGATGCCGTCGTAGCCCACCACGGAGATATCCCGTGGCACCCGCCGCCCCAGGTCGTGGATGGCCCGGATGGCCCCCAGGGCCATCACGTCGCTGACGCAGAACAGGGCGGTGAGCTCCGGGCAGCGCCCCAGCAGGCGCTTGGTGGTGTCGTAGGCGTCGGAGAAGGAGTAGCGGCAGGGCTCGCACCGCCGGGCGTCGAAGGGCAGGGACAGCTCGTCGAAGGCCCGCTGGCAGCCCAGGACCCGGCGGTAGCTGATCTGGGTGCACGACCAGTTGCCGCCCAGCAGGCCGATGTCCCGGTGCCCCTGGTCCGCCAGGTAGCGCACCACCCGGTAGGCCGCCTCCTCATCATCGGTGGTGAGGGAGGACAGGTTGGGGAAGTCAAGCTCCCGAGCCGAGTTGGTGAGCAGCACGCAGGGGACGGTGATGTGGCCGAACTCCGCCTGAAAAAACTCCAGATCGCCCCCCAGGAACAGGATGCCCAGGGGCTTGCGCTCCCGGCACAGCTGGACGGCGTAAACCACCTCGTTGGCGTCCTCGTCCAGGTAGTAGACCGCGGCGTTCTGGCCCGCGTCCTGGAGCAGCTGCTGGCAGCGCTCCATCAGCTCGGCAAAGAGCATGTTCATAGTGCCCTTGACGATGATGGCGATGGAGGCGCTGGTCTGCTGCTTCAGGTGCCGGGCGTTGGTATTGGGCTGGAAGCCCTGCTCCGCCACCACCGCCAGCACCCTGCGCCGGGTCTCCTCAGATACGTCGGGGTGGTCGTTGAGCACCCGGGACACGGTGGTCACACCCACGCCGGACAACCGGGCAATATCCTTGATGGTCAAGCCGCGTCCCTCCTTTTCAGCCGGTTATTTTACCCCTTTTCCCGCTTTTGCGCAACCCTTTCTTTTCAAAAACCGGATCTTATCCCTTCACCGCGCCCGCGGCCACGCCCTTGATGATGTGCTTCTGGCAGGTGAGGTAGAAGATGATGACGGGGATGATGGCCAGCAGGATCAGCGCCATGGTGGCGCCCAGATCCACGGTGCCGTAGCTGCCCTTCAGGTACTGGATGTGGATGGGGATGGTCCGGTACTCGTTGATGTCCAGCACCAGCACAGGCAGCAGGTAGTCGTTCCACACCCACATGATCTCCAGGATGCCCACGGAGATCATGGTGGGCTTGAGCATGGGAACCACCACCAGGAAGAAGGTGCGCACCGGGCCGCAGCCATCGATGGCGGCGGCCTCCTCAATCTCCAGGGGGATGGACTTGACGAAGCCCACGAACATGAAGATGGCCAGGCCCGCGCCAAAGCCCAGGTACACCACGGGAATGGTCCAGGGGGTGTTCAGCTTGAGCTGGTCGGCGGTGTTGGACAGGGTGAACATCACCATCTGGAAGGGGACCACCATGGAGAACACGCACAGGAAGTACAGCGCCTTGCAGAA
>CAJUQD010000065.1 GCA_910588105.1 uncultured Oscillospiraceae bacterium
TTCTGGAAGCTCACGCCCACCACCGTGACATTCACCTGGGCCACCTCCAGCCCGCTGGTGTTCTCCACAGCGCTGAATACCGCGTCCTGAACCGCCCGGGCCACGTCGGTGACCACGTAGCCGTACCGAACCAGGATGGGCAGATCTACGCTCACCCGGTCGTCCTCCACCCAAAGGCGCACGCCCCGGGTCAGCGCCTTGCGGTTGGCGGGGTCGGCCAGATCCCGGCCCACACCGTTGCCCAGACAGCTCACGCCCTCCACGTCCACCGCGGCGGCGGCGGCGATGACAGCCAGCACCTCCTCGGAAATGCTGACGCTGCCCAGTTCGCCCTCGTGGGAGATATATTCCTTGCCATCGGCCATAAAGCCTCACGCTCCTTCATTCATGCTGAAGCTATTATAGCACCCTGACCCGCAAATTACAATGCCTATTTTGGCGTGCGGCGGCTGTGTTCCTTCCCCCGGCTCCGCTCCATCCGCGCTGCTCACAACGGCTTCGCGCTTCTGGCCTGTCTCGCTGCGGATTGGCCGCGCCCCCGGGTCGCTTTCCCTCCGGCTCGGGCAAAACCCCGTCCCACTGCGTGGGCCTTGGGCTTTTTCCCCCGCTTCAGTCCAAGCTCTCCTGCGCGGCTATCCTCCGCGTTTCTTATGGCTCGTTCTCAATGACCGTGATTTTGTCCGCCGTCAGCCCGGTCTCCTTTTTGACGATCTCCATGATCTTGGTCACGTCGTTTTCGCTCAGGCCGTTTTCTGTGGAGGACACCACCACGCTGGCGCTGTTGTCGTTGATAAAACACACGCAGTCGCCATAGCCCTTGGCGGTAATCAGGTTCTCCACGTTGGCCTCTGACATCGTAAGGGCCGCCATGGCCTGAATGGAGGCGTTGGCCTCATCAATAATGTCCTGCTGGGCCCCCGCGTCCGCAGCCGCCTGCTGGAGCAGCTGCAAGGCGCTGTCCCGGGCCTGCTGGCGGTTGAGCCGGGCGGAGGCGAAATAGCCCGTCTGTTCCCCCGCCGCGCTGGGCTGGGCGCTGGGGTCGGCGGAGGGCTGCGCATCGGTCTTGCCGTCCTCCCCCTGTTTGCCGCCCTCCTTGCCGTTGACCAGGGCCGCCTGGCCCAGCAGCTTTCCGCCCCCGTCCGGGTCTGCAGTGCCGCTGTTTGCCGCAGCTTCCCTGCCGTAAGACCAGTTCAGATAGACCGCCGCCCCTACAAAGAGCACGATGGCCACCACAACCGCGTTTCGTTTCCACACACTCATTGTTCCGCCCTCCAGTTCATGTTTTGTTTACGTGAAACATTAGTTCTGCCCTGTGCCTTTGCATATGGTGATCCGGTCTGTCCCCAGCCCCGTCAGCGCCGACACCGCCTGGGTCATGGCCAGGCGCACCTGCGCCTGGTCCGCCCCCTCGCACACCACCAGCGCCCCCTGGAACACCGGGTACCGCCGCAGGCGCACCACCGCCTCCTGGTCCGAGCCGGTACCCACCACCACCGTCTTTTCCTCCGTCCGGTTCTCCCGCTCGCCGGAGGAGGTCGCGCGGTCTGTGACAGGCACCTGTTCCATCCCGCTTTTCAGGGTGAGGGTCACCGTCACCCTCCCCGCCCCCTCCACTTGGGAGAGGGTGCGGGAGAGCTTTTCCTCCAGGGCCGCCAGATCGAAGTCCTCCGCGGCGTCCTGCGGGACATCGGGGGCAGGCTTCTCCTTTTCCCCGGCAGGCCACAGCAGCAAAACCACCCCCGCCGCCAGCGCCAGCAGCACATATTTGTACTTGTCCAGCAGTTTCCACAGCTGTTCCGGCTTCCATTGGACCTTCATGGCAATATCTCCTCGTAATGCTGCCTCTGGACGGGTACGCCCAGCTCCTCCTCCAGCAGCCGCTCCAGCCGGGCGCGCTGCCCCTGTGTCCAGCTCCCCCGGGCGGTGACCTCCCAAGGGCAGGGTACGGCCTGCTCGTCATAGCCGCAGGTCACCTCCACCGCACATTCAAAGCCGAATTCCTTCGCCTTGTCCATAACATATGCGGCGGTCTCCCGCTCTATGATAGCCAGATACATCTGTCCGCTTTCTTCCGTCAGCTCCTGCTCATATTGCCGGGCCTGCTCCCGCCAGCCGCCGTCCGCCCGGGCGGGCATGTCCCCGCCCAGCACGCCCACCAACGGACTGAGCGCAGCCAGCATCAGGGCCAGTCCGCCGGCCAGCTTGCACACCTTCTTCACGCTCCCCTCCGGCGCTATGGCCTCGGCCAGCGCCACCACCAGGGCGGTGGCCGCCACCCCCAGCAACCAGCTGCGCACCGCCCCCATCACGCCCCGCCCACCGACACGCAGGACACCAGGGCGATGAGCAGCAGCAGGCAGCACGCCCCTGTCATCCCCAGCACCAGCCCGAAGGCGGAGCTGAGCCGGTCCACCAGCGTGCACACCGGCCCGCCGCCAAAGGCGCACGACAGGGCGGCCACCAGCTTATAGGCCAGGTAGTGTACCGCCATCTGAAGCAGCGGGGCCAGACACACACCCAGCACAGTGACCATACCGAACACCCCCACCGTCCCCCGCAGCACCCCCGCCGAGGCCAGCACCGTCTCCGCCGCGTCGGACAAGATGCCGCCCACCACCGGGATTGCCCCGGATATGGCAAACCGGGCGGCCTTCACCGCCGCCGCGTCCGCCGCCCCGGCCACCACCCCGCTGGCGGTGAGGTAGGCCACAAAGGCGGTCATTACAATGGTAATCAGGGTGGTCACCGCCCACTTCAGCAGATCCGCCATCCGTTTCAGCTCCTCCCGCTCCAGCGCCGCCTGCACCACCGAGGCGGCGATATATCCGTAAAGCAGGGGCACCAGCAGGGCGTTGATGAGGCTGATGAGCACATCGGAGAACAGCGCCGCCGCCATCTGCCTGGCCGCCGCCCCGGTGACCGCCCCCGTGGCCGCCGTCAGCACCGCCGCCGTGGGCAGCAGCACGTTGGCGAAGGAGGTCATCCGCTCGATGCTCCCCGTCCCCATGCCCAGCAGGGAGTTCACGTCCGCCGCCGCCACCGCCGCCACCGCCAGCGTCCCGGCCAGGGAGGCGGCTTTCACGCTCCCCCGGCCCAGCTCCCCCACCGACTCGGCCAGGGCGCAGAACAGCAGGATCACCAGCAGCAGCGCCCCCGACCGGGCGGCGCGGCGCACCGCCCCCCTCAGCTCCCGGGTGCCCGTGTCCAGCAGGCCCTCCAGCCCTTCGTCCAGGGTGGTGCCGTATTCCGCCGTGCCGCCGCTCTCCTGTGCCGCGCGCCGCAGCCCGTCCACGTCAACCAGCTGCTCCGGCCCGTCCTCTCCCCCGCCGTAGAGGGCCCGGACGGGAAGGCACAGGGCGGGCAGCAAAACCAGCGCCAGCAAAACGCCCCATTTCCGCTTCACACCGCCACCCCCCTACAGCAGCCGGGCCAGCATGTCCAGCACCGCCGTCATCAACGGCAGCGACGCCGCCAGGGCCAGGGCCGTCCCCGCCAGCTCCACCGCCGCGCCAATGCCCTCCTCCCGGGCGTCTTTGCAGAACCCGGAGGCCAGCCGGGCGGCAATGGCGATGCCCGCCGTCTTGAGCACCGGCTCCACCACCTGGGCGGACAACCCCCCGGTCTCGGCCAGCTTGTCCGCCAGCTCCACCACCGCCTCCAGCGCCCCGGAGCAGTATAGAACAATGAGGGCGCACGCCCCCGCCCCCAGCGCCAGGGCGATTTCCGGCGACTGCTTGCGCACCACCACGGCGCACAGCGCCGCCGCCACCGCCGCCGCCGCAATTTTCAGCATGGCGCTCACAGCCCGAACAGATCCTTTACCAGGGTGAACAGGTCGTTGATCTGCTGCACCACAATCATCAGCACCACCACCAGCGCCACCAGGGTGGTCATGGTGGCCATCTCGTCCCTCCCCGACCGGGTGAGCACCTGGTTGAGCACCGACACGAGAATACCGATTGCCGCGATTTTGAAAATGAGGTCCACGTCCATCATCCGTCCTCCTGTGTAGATTTGAAAACTTCGCAGAGCCGCCGTCAAAGCAGCACGATGGCCGCGAACAGCCCCGCCGTCACCCCCAGCACGCCATATACCCGGCCCAGGCGGTTTCTCTCGTCCGCCGCCTCCCCCTGGAGGGCGCGCAGCCCCGCCGCCCCCTCCTCCAGGGCCAGGCGCTGGCTGTCCCCGTCATACCGGCCCAGCACCGGGCCCAGCCGGTCCAGCAGGGCGCGGTCCTCCGGCTTCAGCCGCAGGGGGGCGGCGTCCAGCTCCGAGCGCCACACCTCCTGGAACGCCTGCCCGTCCGGCGCGCGGGCCCGCCGGGCGCACCGGGCGAAAAACTCCGCCGCCGGGCCGTGAAGCGCCCGGCCCGCCGCGTCCAGCCCGTCGGGCAAAGGGCTCAGCCGCCAGCCCAGCTCCCGCCGCAGGGTGTCCAGCCCCGCCGCCAGCTCGCCTAGATCCCGCACCCGGCCGTCCAGCCGGGCCACGGCCCGAAGCCCCAGCGCCCCGCACCCGGCCACCACCAGCGCCGCGCCCACCAGCCGGATCATGGCACCGCCTCCGTGTGCGCCGTGCGCACCCCGTCCCGGCGCTCCAGCACCACCAGCCGCCGGAATACGCCCAGCTCCAGCAGCTCCCGGAAGGCAGGTCGGCGGCGCATGCCATCCAGCCCGGAACCATGGGCGGTGGCCAGCACCGCCACGCCGCACCCCGCCGCCTCCGCCACCGCCCGGACGTCCTCAGAACTGCCCAGCTCATCCACCGCCGCCGCCTGGGGGTTCATCCCCCGGATGAGGATGGACAGCCCCTCCGCCTTGGAACAGCCGTCCAGCACATCGGTATGGCGGCCCACGTAGAACTGGGGTTCCCCCCGCCACAGCGCGGCAACCTCCCCCCGCTCGTCCGCCACCGCCACCCGCAGGGGCCCGCCCCCCTCCCCGTCGGACAGCGCCCGCACCAGATCCCGCAGGAGTGTGGTTTTACCCGCCCCCGGCGGGGCCAGGATCAGGGTGCTAACAAACCGTCCGTCCTGTGTCAGCTCCGGGAGCAGAGGCCCCGCCAGCCCGGGCACGCTCCGCGCCACGCGGACTGACAGGGAGGACAGCTCCCGGAGGGTGACGATACCCCCTTCTTTTCTCACCACCGACCCGCACAGGCCCACCCGGTGGCCGCCCCGCAGGGTGACAAAGCCCTGCCGCACCCGATCCAGCGCCGTGTGGGCGGAGGACTGGGTGGCGTTCTCCACCGCCTGCCGCAGTTCGTCCTCGCCCACAGGGGGCGTGTCCAGCTCCGCCTCCCCCTCCGGCAGAAGGGCCGTCATAGGGAAGCCCCGGCGCAGGCGGAACTCCTCCACGCGCCCCAGCCTGTCCTCCCCCAGGGCATACAGCCCGCTGCGCATGACCTCCGGCAGCACCGCCGCCGCCTGCCGCCAGGGTTTTCTTTTGTCCATACCGTTCACCGCCTTTGTTACCCCAATCCTATGAGGGCGTGTCCCACAATATTCCAACCCGGCAGCGTCAAAACAAAAACCCGCCCGCCGGAGATTCCGGCGGGCGGGTCTGCTTATCTTTCTATCAAGGCGCCTGTTATTACAGTACGGAGACAATGCGCTGGACAGCCTCCTTCGTGGCGTCCGCGTCCCCGAAGGCGGTGATGCGGATATATCCCTCCCCGCTGGGGCCGAAGCCCGCACCGGGGGTGGTGACCACGCACGCCTTTTTCAACAGCAGATCGAAAAAGGCCCAGGAGGGCATGTCGTTGGGGGTCCTCACCCAGAGGTAGGGCGCGTTCACCCCGCCGTACACCGCCAGCCCGGCGGCGGCCAGCCCCTCCCGGACAACCTTGGCGTTGTCCAGATAGTAGTCGATGGCGATTTTCGTCTGGGCACGCCCCTCTGGGGACAGCGCCGCCTCCGCCGCCCGCTGAATGACATAGGGAACGCCGTTGAATTTGCTCCCCTGGCGGCGGTTCCACAGGTCGCGCAGGGACACCCCCTCCCGCTTCAGGGCCTTAGGGATGACGGTGTAGGCGCAGCGGGTACCGGTAAAGCCGGCGGACTTGGAGAAGGAGCGGAACTCGATGGCGCAGGTCTCGGCCCCCTCCACCTCAAAGATGCTGTGAGGGATGCCCTCCTCCGTGATGAACGCCTCATAGGCGGAGTCGAACAGGATCACGCTGCCGTGGGCATTGGCGTAGTCCACCCACACCTTGAGCTGCTCCCTGGTGGCCGCCGCCCCGGTGGGGTTGTTGGGAGAGCAGAGGTAGATGAGGTCTGGAACCTTATCCCCCGCGGGAAGGCTGGGGAAAAAGCCGTTTTCCGCCGTACAGGGCAGGTATACAAGATTTGTCCACCTCTCCCCGTCGAAGTCCCCGGCACGGCCCGCCATGGCGTTGGTGTCCACGTAGACGGGGTACACCGGGTCGCACACCGCCACCACATTGTCCGCCGAAAAAATGTCGCCGATGCTGCCGCAGTCCGTCTTGGCCCCGTCGGAAACAAAAATCTCATCGTCGGCGAGTTCCACCCCCCGCTCCCGGTAGGAATCCCGGATGGCAAAGCGCAGGAAGTCGTAGGCGCAGCAGGTCTCCTCGCAGTAGCCCCGGAAGGTCTCTTTCACCCCCATCTCACGGGACGCCTTCACCATGGCATCCACCACCACGGGGGCCAGGGGCTGGGTCACATCGCCGATCCCCAGGCGGATGAGGGGCAGGGGCGGGTTCTGGGCGGAAAAGGCCCGGACGCGGCGTCCGATCTCCGGGAACAGGTAGCCGCCGGGGAGCTTGCGGAAATTCTGATTGATGCGGGCCATGGGAACCACTCCTTACTTTATGAGTTGAACCATTTTACATCAGCTCCCCCGCCCTGGTCAATCGGCAGTTTCGCCATCAAACACGGCGGCGGCGGGGCCGGCCATGAACATTTGGCTGGATTCCTCATCCCAACGGACGGCCAGATCCCCCCCCGCCAGATGGACCACCGCCTCCCGGTTCAGCTTTCCGGCGGCGATCATGGCCGCCGCAGACGCGCACGCCCCGGTGCCGCAGGCCAGGGTCTCGCCGCTCCCCCGCTCCCACACCCGCATTTCCAGCTCCCCCCGGTTCACCACCCGGACAAACTCGGCATTCACCCGGCCGGGGAAGGCGGGGTGGCGCTCCACCAGCGGGCCCAGGGCGGCCAAATCCAAGGCAGCAGGGCTATCCACCTCAATCACCGCGTGGGGATTGCCCATGGACACAGGGATGGCTTCGTATTCTCTGTCCCCGATGGACAGCGCAACGGGCGGCTGCACCACGGGCGCGCCCATCCCCACCGCCGCCCCCGTCACCACGCCGTTCCGGATGAGCAGGGACACCTCCCGCTCCCCCGCCCCGGTCTCCACGGTGAGGTGTCGCTTGTCCGTCAGACCGTAATCGTAGACGTATTTTCCGAAACAGCGGATGCCGTTGCCGCACATGGCCCCCTCGGAGCCGTCGGCATTGAACATCCGCATTTTGAAGTCTGCCCGCTGGGACGGGCACACACAGATGATGCCGTCCCCCCCCACGCCGAAGTTCCGGTCCGACAGGCGGTGGGCCAGCTCGGGCAGGCCGGCCGGCGTACCGGCCATGCAGTTGAGAAAAATGTAGTCGTTCCCCAGGCCGTGCATTTTGGTAAAGCGCATAGGCTCCCCCTCCTTACAGGGGAGCCTATGCGCTTTGGCCTGACCGTTATGCAGAGGGTTTTTCGCTTAGAGCAATTCTAGGAAATAGCAATAAAGCAACAGGAATGGCACAATAATGGCAAACGAGAAAACGCCCAAAAGGAATGGGACGAGCGGCGAAGATGGATGGCGGCCAATGGCCGGATTGTAAACGCAGCTGAATCTAGTCAGACCGAATCCAAAAGCAAAAATCCCGCAGAATACTTTCATGGCAAGCGTATCTCCTCATTGCTTGGTAGACTATTCCCACCTGAAAATCAATCAAGACCGGCTGTACCTGCCTCAATTTTTGTTCTTATTTCTCCATCGGACAGTCCACCTATAACTAATAGCTTACCGCGGGCAGAAACAATTGTGACCGCGGCGTCAGCAGCTCAATTTATATTTTCTTGTGTGCTGCTTAAATCACTCGGTTTGAATGAATCCAAATGTTTTGTAGAGATTTTGTGGTTATTTGGTCTGAAAGTGCCGTGGATTGAAGTTTCACCGTGGCGGCTGAACGAGGTGATCCAGCTGGCGGCGGACGGAATTCAGCAGGTGCTTGGTGGGCGGCTTTCGGCGGTTGCCGCCCTAGTGCACACTTCAACCAGAAACGGGATGCGGGTGGGATGCAATGCCGGAACATAAAAAGGCCCCCGGCTGGATGGGGATCCAGCCGGGGGCAGGTAAGCGGGGGTGCTTACCACGGGGTACATAAATAGTATACCACAAGAGGACAAGGATTGCAAGAGGGCAAATTGAACAAGATAATAAATTCATCGGCCCCCATATCCCCATCGTTGGCACTGCCCCGGGTAAACAAGCCCTAGGACTGTACAAGATGGGCTCAAACCCATAGGATTTCCCTTCGGTCAATCACATCCGGCAGACTACAGAATTCGGGAGAGAGGTAACTTCCATTACGTTACCTCTCTCCCTTGTCTCGTCCTTTTGCAGCGCTATTGTGCCCGGATCAACTCAGCTCTCCATATGGCGGCCCAGAAAGCCGGCTACCGTCTGGGCCAGCTTTAGCTCCACCTCGCTCAGGGCCGGAGCGTCGCCGTCGCTGACGAACGCCACACAGCCCAGCACGTCTCCCTCGGACAAAATGGGCACCGCGATGAGTACCCGATATTTGTCGCTGCCGTCACACAGAGGCAGGGCCTGCTCAGCCTGGACGCTGCGGCGCTCCTCCATGATCTGCTCAATCTGCGGCGATACCCGCTTGTCCACCACCTCCCGGCGGGGGACACCGCCTCCAGCGATGATGCTGTCCCGGTCTGTGATGACGGCGGGCAGACCCGCCACCCGGCTGATGGTGTCGCACAGCTGGGCGGCAAAATCGGATACATCGCCCAATTGAGAGTATTTTTTGAAAATGACGCCGCCTTCCCGGTCGGTGTAGATCTCCAAGGGGTCGCCGTTGCTGATAACTTTGACAGTAAAAACTTTCCCAGTGTGCTTGTCACTCTCCTGGGTGATTTGGATCTCGTAGGGGCGGATATCATCCGCCCGGACAGAGGCCATTGCTGCCACGGCCTCCGGCTTTTCCTCCGAAAGGCTCCCGCTGCGCAGGATGCTGTCCACATCGGTTTGGAGCTGGACTTCAATGTGATCCTCATAAACCCTGATTTTTTGAATGATGAGCTGGAGGTCGTTTCGGTCCAGTTTGGGCTTGGCCAGGATGTCGTCAAAAACCTCCATGGCCGTTTTGGCCGCCCGGTTGACCTGGATGATGGTGTTGCGCTTGTCTACTGTCATGGTGATCTGGTTTTGGATACCCTCGATGCGGTGGAGCAGGTCGCTCTCCAATTCGTCGTAGGTTTCCTCCAGAGTCTCTTCCCGGTCCGGGTGTTTCATGATGTCCCGGATGCGCTGGCGTTTCGTGGCTTTCAGCTCCTCCTGGAGGTCCGCCAGCACCGCTCCCAGGTTGGCGGCGGACTGCTCCGTTTCGGCCACGTCCTGCTCCTCGCGGGCCAGGTCGGCGTTCAGCCGGTCCAGAATAGCGGCGGAGTTATCCTTTACCTTCTGAATGTAGATTTTCAGCAGCTCGTCCAGCTTGTCCACCCGGATGTGGTGGCTGGTGCAGCCTTTCAACCCCCTGCGGTGGTAGGTACCGCAGCGGTAGGCGTCCTTGATGTCCCGGCGGCTCATGGCAAACATAGGGGACCCGCAATCCCCGCACTCCAGGAAACCGGAGTACACGTTGTCATACTTTTTCTGGCCCCGGTAGTGGGCGGTGGACCGGCTCTCCCGCAGGGCGCGGGCGGTGGCGAAGGTGCGGTAGTCAATGATCTCCTGGTGATGATGTTCAATAACAATGTGGTCCAGCTCATCCCGTTTGATTTCCCTGCCGTTGATTTTCTTCCGGGTGTATTTGCCCTGCCGGAGGGTCCCGATGTAGAAGTCATTGTCAATAATGCCCTGCACGGTCACGATGGCCCAGGCGGGCTTGACGGTCCGGCGGTACGCCTCCCCTGCAGCCTCCTTGCGGTCCCGCTCCGCCATGCGGGGAGTGGGGACGCCTTCATCCGTGAGTTGGTTGGCGATTTTCTTGTAGCCCCAGCCGTCGATGTAGAGCTGGAAAATTCTTCGAACAATTTCCGCTTCTGTGGGGACGACCTCGAACTCCTGCTTTTTATTCACGATGTAGCCGTAGGGGGCGGCGCAAATCCATTTGCCGTCCTGCTGGCGGCGCTTGATAACCGTTTTTACTTTTTTGCTGGTATCGGTGACGGGCATTTCGTTGATGATGAAGGTGAATTGAATTTTCAGCCAATCATCGTCGTTGGGGAAGTCCACGTTTTCCCCGATGGAGATGATGCGGACTCCGGCGTCTCGGAGGTCTTCCAGCTCCACCAGACCGCGGCTGTTCCGTCGGGAGAAACGGGAGAAGTCCTTGACGATGAGGATGTCCTTTTTGTGGCTCACCAGCTCCCGCCGCATGGTCTGGTAGTTCTCCCGCTGCTCGAAGGTGTAGCCGGAGCGGTCCCGGTCCTCGTAGAAGGTCAAGGTGCTGCCTGGGAATTTCTGCTTCACGAAGTCCGCGATGATGGCCTTCTGGTTTTCGATGGAGGTGTTGTCCCGGTTCAGCTCCTCATCTACAGAGATGCGGCAGTATCCGGCGATGTCAAATTTTTCAATCATCCGCTTCACCCTTTTTCTGTATCAATACAGCTATTTAGCATATCGTGCCAATCTTCCATACGCATCGGCCTTCTATTTTTACTGTGAAACCTCTCCCGCCTGGGGGGAGAAAAGGGTATAGTTCCCCCTTACCCCCAAAAAGAGGGGGCAAGATTCAAAAATCAGGCAGGTTGCAGAACTGTGGCGTCAGGAGGTTGCCAGCCCAAAGCTTTCAATTTTTTGAGGTAGGCGTTTATTTTGCGTTCTCTATTGAATTGGTTGTAATAGTCTGCCCCCAAATCTTGGAAGTGCGTGCCGTCTTTCAACATATGATAAATGGCAATCAACATGGAATGTGCAACCGCAACATAAGCGCGTTTCTTCCCTCGATGGGCACTGATTCTCTGAAATTGCGCATAGAAATAGGAATCTTTCACCTTGACCGCAGAATGTGCTCAGATAATCAGCGTAGAACGCAGCAGGGCGTTTCCCTTTCTGGTTTTCCCTGACTTGCGCTTCTTCGCACTCTCGTTGTTGCCTGGGCACAGCCCAGCCCAAGAGGAAATATGTCTGTCCGTTGGAAAACGCGACATATCCGTACTGATCACGGCTATGACTGCTTCCGCACTTGTGTTGCCGATTCCAGGAATCTCCTGAATATTTGCAGCGGCAATCTTTTCCTCATCCTTCATATTTCGGTCAATCTCATCGTCCAACTCTTTGATATGTTTGGCCAACTCGTCGATATGTGTCAGCATGGTTCGCATCATCTTCTTTTGCAGCGTACTCAAAACGCCGTTCAGATCCTCTACCAGCTGTTCGTCCGTCGCTTTCAGATTGGCCGCGATCAGCTTATCTCTGCGCATCTTTGTAATTTTTGCCAGGTCAATCTTTTTCCCTGTCAAAAGTGTCTCCAACAAATTGCGGCCGCTTTTCCCGTTGATCGCTTTTATCGTTCCCGATATCTTTATGTTGGCTCCCTCCAGAATCTTCTGCAGCCGGTTCAATTCCGCCGCCTGCTCTTTGATCAGGCTCTTGCGGTATCCTACCAGTTCCCGCAGTTCTCTTCTCGCCTTATCCGGGATAAAACTGGCCTTTAACAAACCGTGCTGAAGCAAATCCGCGATCCATTCCGCATCTGTAGCGTCTGTCTTTCGACCTGGTACTGCCCTCATATGCTGGGCATTTACCACTATTGCTCCCAATCCGGCGCTCTCCAATATGTTGTACACCGGCTTCCAATACGACGCTGTACTTTCCATTGCTACTTGTTCACATCCTCCCTCCTCTAGCCATTGCGTCATTTCCAGCAGTTCCCGCGTTGTTGCTCCAAACTCCCGGATCTCCTGTTTCCTCCCTTGTTTGAAACAGGCCACAATCACCTTCTTGTGTATGTCTACACCACAACATTTGTCGTAAATCTTTTCCATGTGTCCTTCCTCCACAAAGTATTTACGGCACGATTTCCTGTCGGCTATCATTTTACTGTACGTCCTTTTGCCGTTATCAGCTGGACAATTCGTGGTACAAATGAGGGAATCTTTAAATCAATTTCGCTTACGGGCTTGCCGCTCAGCTAAATCATCGACCTTTGCCGTCCTCTCCATTCTACCACATACTGCCTACCTCTCCGATTTCATTTATCGTGGTGCCATCTATGGCATGGGAATTTCGCTGCAACCTCGGCACAGTTAATCATTTTTGAAAAAATACTTTGACCATCGTATCTCTCCGTCTCGTTAAGCTTAGGCAGCAAAAAACTCCATATCACGGTGTAATACTCTTGGGTAACCTCACTGTTCTTGTCGTAGTCATAGCTACACTGCTCGAAGATGTCGGCAATTTTCTGATAGGCCCGGCGCTCGCTGGCCCGAATTACCCGGATGCGCTCCAGCAGCTCGTCGAAGTAGTCCCTTCCAAAGGGGCGGCCGTTTTTCATCAGCTCATCATTGAGCACAAAGCCTTTTTGAATGTACTCTTTCAGCGTCTTGGTGGCCCACTGGCGGAAGCGGGTGGCTTTTTTGGAGTTTACCCGGTAGCCCACAGCGATGATGGCGTCCAGGTTGTAGTACTCCAACGTGTGGTGGACAGTCCGCCCGCCTTCATCTTGAACTGTTTCCATTTTGGAAACAGTTGTGTTCCGCTCCAGCTCTCCTTCTTCGTAGATATTTTGCAGGTGCTTGCTGATGGCGGGGGGCTTTACATCAAAGAGTTCTCCCATCGCCTTTTGTGATAGCCAAAAGGTCTCGTCCTTGAACACTACACTGACAAATTCTTTCTCTCCGCCGTCGCTGTAGAGCAGAATCTCTCCGCTCTGCACCAGCTCTTTTCCCATGCGATTTCCTCCCGTCCATTTAAGGCACACTCCCGATTCTTTTCATCAGATAATATTGTATCACAGCCCACAGAAAAACGCAATCGGAATCGCCGAACAGTTTTGGGCTACCTAAATGGGTTTCATCGAGTGGCCTGACGCTTTCGAGCCTTTTCCCGCTGGACGGCCCGCTCAGCGGAGCGGCGGCGGTTATAGCGAAGCAGGGCGCCGGTCTCCTGGGCCAGATCCTGTTGGCCGGAATAGAACACCGCAACGGTATATTTTTCCTCCGCGCACCTACGGTATAAGCTCCGCAGACGATCTTGTACTTCCTGGCTGGACTGGTCCTCACGGGAGAGCCAGATGTCCACCAGCTTACTTTCTTGATGAAGATTGATTTCCAACTGGGGTATCCCGTCCTTTCTCTGCGAATATTTGGAAGTATTTTCCGCTTTTTCCACGGCTTTTATGCGCGGAACTATTCAGAAAAAGGATGGGTGAATCAGCTTGTCTATGGCCAAAGCCTCCTTTCGTGACAGTTTTGCCAATCTGATTTCACCAATAAGTATTGTTCAAATCCTGTATGTGCGCCCGGCGGGGCGCTTGTTTCCTTGTATAGGTCAGTTTCCACCCGCAGGCGGCATAGGGGACAGGGGGATTTCCCCCCGCAAGCGCGCAAAATGTACATTTGCGCTATGCTTGCGTGGTCATCGCCGCTTCGGCGGCGATGACCACCTGCCCCGACGCTGGCGGGACCTTAGGAGCGGAAAGATTATTTTTATTTGCCGCAGTGGAGACAGCTTTCCATTGTAAACTGTCCCCCAAGTCAAGGACAATAATAGGGTGTCATTATGAGAACAGAGAC
>CAJUQD010000066.1 GCA_910588105.1 uncultured Oscillospiraceae bacterium
ACTCATACCTGCATTTTATCAGATCCTTTACTTGTTTTCAATCGTGGCTACTATAAAAAACCCCAGCGACATATAAATCAATTCCACAATCCACAGGTAGTCATACCAACGTTTCTTCATTCCAGCACCTCCTGGATTTCAATGACGGAAGCTGGGCACTCCTTTGCGCATTTGCCGCAGCCGACGCATTTGCTCTTGTCCACCCGCGCCCACAGCCCGCGGAAAACGCTGATGGCAGACAATGGACACACCTTCATGCAGCAGCCGCAGGCTACGCAGAGCGCTTGGTCTACCTGTGCCTTGCGGCGGATTTTTCGCTTGGCCTCCATGTATGAACACCTCCAATTGTGACAATTCAATGATGCGCCCAGACGGCGGGGCTCCTGGGGCTGCGCCGCTGGGAGGGAAATGCCTATTGATCCATCCCGCAGGGCGCGGCACGCTCAATGAGGCAGCGGTCATTGACCACCGCGTCGTAGAATCGGAAGCCGCCGGAAAAATTATAGGCGTCAAAGCCGTGCCCGGCCAGAATACGGCAGGCGATATAGCTGCGCAGGCCGCTTTGGCAGATGACATAGACCGGCCTGCCCGGCCGCAACTCCCCCAGCCGATCCCGCAGCTCATCCACCGGGATGTTTTGGAAGCCCTCCAGATGGCCCCGGCTATACTCGGCCGCGGTTCTGACATCCAGCAGTGTGACACTGCCGTCTTGGGGCAGGGTGGGGACGTCCTCCAGGTGCCACTGCTTCAGAATTCCGCCGGCGATATTGTCCGCCATGAATCCAGCCATATTTACCGGGTCCTTGGCGGAGGAATAGGGCGGCGCGTAGGCCAGGTCCAGGTCTTTCAGCTGGGTGGCCTTCACCCCCGCGTGGATGGCGGCGGCCAGCACGTCGATTCGTTTATCCACCCCCTCACAGCCCACAATCTGCGCGCCTAAAAGGCGGAAGCTGCCTTGCTCAAAGAGTACCTTCATGGTCATCACCCGTCCGCCAGGGTAATAGCCCGCATGGCTCATGGGGGACAAAACGACCTTATCCACCGCCAGTCCGGCTTTTTTTGCGTTGGCCTCGTTGATGCCGGTGGACGCCGCAGTCATGCCGAACACCTTGATAACGCTGCTGCCCTGGCTTCCCAGATAGCGGCTGTCCCCGCCGCAGATGTTGTCCGCCGCAATCCGGCCCTGCTTGTTGGCAGGCCCGGCCAGTGAGATTACCGCGTCCCCTCCCGTGACGTAATGCTTTACCTGCACCGCGTCGCCCACGGCGTAGATATCGGGGACAGAGGTTTCCATCCGATCATTGACCACAATGCTGCCCTTGAGGCCCAGCTTCAGGCCCGCGTCCCTGGCAAGGGCGGTGTCGGGGGTGACGCCGATAGCCAGAACCACCATGTCGGCGTGGAGAGGGCGCTCATCCTTGAGTAATATGTCCACGCCGCCGCCCCGTTCCTCAAAACCCTCCACAGTGCGGCCCAAGGCCAGCTTTATCCCATGCCTGCGCACTTCGTTGTGGATGAACGCCGCCATATCCGGGTCGAAGGGGTTCATAAGCTGGCGGGGCCGCTGGACGATGGTGACAGCCATCCCCAGTTGCCGCAGGTTTTCCGCCAGCTCCAGGCCGATAAAGCCGCCTCCCGCCAGTACGGCGGATTTTGGGTGGTGGGCGCCGATATGCTCTTTGATGCGGAAGGTGTCCTCCACCGTCCGCAGGGTGAACACCTTTCCCAGCCCCACGCCGGGCAGACGGGGCTGGGTGGGCCTGGCCCCGGGGGAGAGGATCAGCTTGTCATAGCCCTCCTCAAAGCTCTCGCCGGTGTCTAGATTTCTGACGCGGACAGTTTTTCTGTCCGGGTGGATGGAGGTAACCTCATGGCGTACCCGCATATCCACCCGGAAGCGGGAGAAAAAGCTCTCCGGGGTTTGGAGGGTCAGCGCCTCGGGATCCCCGATCACCCCGCCGATGTAGTAGGGCAGCCCGCAGTTGGCGTAAGAGACATATCCAGACCGCTCGAATACCACGATGTCCGCCCGCTCATCCAGCCGGCGGATACGGGCCGCAGCCGTGGCGCCCCCCGCCACGCCGCCGATGATGACCACCTTCATTTCAGCGTTCCACCTTTCCCCTGTAGGCGGCGATGCCGCCGATATTTTTTACGTTTTTGTAGCCCATGCGGGCCAGCAGTCCCACAGCCTGACGGCTCCTTGCACCGCTGTGGCAGTAGACGAACAGCGCGGCGTCTTTTCCGGCAGGAACGGCCCCGTCTGCCGTGAGAGAGTGCAGCGGCGCGTTGACGCTGCCGGGAATGCGTCCCTCCCGGTACTCCTGAGGCGTGCGGACATCCAGCAGCACTGCGCCGGGGGTCATGCCGAACTCTTCCGCGCCCTGGTTGATATCGGGGCTTTTCAGAAAGTCAAAAAATCCCATGAGCGCACCCCTTACAGCAGGGCCATGATCTGGCTTTTGGGCCGCGCGCCCGTGGCCTGGTTTATGACCATGCCGTCTTTCACCACCATCAGGGTGGGAATGCTGGACACGCTGAACTGCCGGGCCAGTTCCGGCTGTTCGTCCACATTGACCTTACCTACTTTGATGTCGGCGCGCTCCTGTGCGATTTCATCCACAATGGGGCCCACCATGCGGCAGGGGCCGCACCAGGGCGCCCAGAAGTCCAACAGGACGGGGCGGTCGGAATGGATAACTTCCTCGGAGAAATTGCTTTTGTTGATATTGACTGCGTTCATCGTTCGGTCCTCCTGGTTTTTGTTGATGGACTTATCTTAGCGGATTTTTCCTTAGCCTTCTGTGATGTTGTCACACAAAGTGAGGACGGGTTTTGACGCTTGACAGGTGTGATATAATACATTAGCCTGCAGAATGCCCGCCGGGCATGGGCGGGTATGCGTTAAGGGGATTTGCCATTTCCAGCGATATGACGCATAATTACGCTGTTGCCTGAGCGCATAGCGCAGGCTTCAAATGGAGAGGAGTGAGCGCCCATGCTTGAAAACCTGTTTAACAGCTTTCCCCTGCTGGGGATTCTGGCGGACTCCTTCCCTAAAATTCTGATCCCGGGGCTGACTGTTACCATCCCGCTGACGGCTATCGCTTTCTCCTGCGCCATGCTCATCGCTGTGGCGGCGGCCATAGTCCAGTTTGCCCGGGTGCCGGTGGCCACTCAGTTATGCCGTTTTTACATTTGGATTTTTCGGGGAACGCCCCTGTTGGTGCAGCTGTTTGTGGTGTTTTACGGGCTGCCCAAGGTGGGGGTGCGCATTGAGCCTTTCCCCGCAGCGGTGATTGTGTTTTCTCTCAACGAGGGCGCTTATTGCGCGGAGACCGTGCGGGCCGCGCTGGAGGCTGTGCCCGCCGGACAGCTGGAGGCGGGGCTTTGCGCCGGGCTGAGCTACCTCCAGACCATGCGCCGCATTGTGCTCCCCCAGGCCATGCGCACGGCGTTCCCGCCGCTGTCCAACTCACTGATCGCTATGGTCAAGGACACCTCCCTGGCCGCAAATATCACGGTGGTGGAGATGTTCCGGGCCACGGAGCAGATCAATGCCCGGGTATATGAGCCGCTGGCGCTGTACATAGAGGTGGGCCTCATTTATCTGCTGTTTTCCACCGTGCTCACCTGGCTGCAGCGTGTGGGGGAGCGGAAGCTGAGCGCCTATGAGAGCCGGGAGGGGTGAGCCGTGGTACTGGAAGTGAACAATGTCCGCAAATCCTTTGGGCAGACCCAGGTTCTCAAAGGGGTGGATTTGCGGGTGGAAAAGGGGGACGTGGTGGCCATACTGGGCCCAAGCGGTTCGGGAAAGACCACCCTGCTGCGCTGCCTGAACTTTTTGGAGCGGGCGGACGAGGGGACGCTGCGCTTTGACGGGGAGGAATTCCGGCTGGGGCGTATGTCCAAAAAGGATGCCGCCCGCGTGCGGAAAAAGACAGCTTTTGTCTTTCAGGGCTACAACCTGTTTTTGAACAAGACCGCCCTGGAAAATGTCACCGAGGGGTTGATTGTAGCCCGGGGGATTCCGAAAGCCGAGGCGGAGGAACTGGGCCGCAGGGCTCTTTCAAAAGTGGGCATGGCGGAGCATATGGATCAGTATCCCAGCCAGCTGTCCGGCGGCCAGCAGCAGCGGGTGGCCATCGCCCGGGCCATGGCGGTGGAGCCGGAGATCATCTACTTCGACGAGCCCACCTCCGCACTGGACCCGGAGCTGACGGGGGAGGTGCTGGCGGTGATGCGTCGGCTGGCGGATGAGGGGATGACCATGCTGGTGGTCACCCATGAACTGGGCTTTGCCCGCACCGTGTCCAGCCAGACGGTGTTTATGGAGGGCGGCGTGGTGGTGGAGTCCGGGCCGTCCAAAAAGGTATTTGAATGCCCGGAGGAGGGGCGCACCCGCGCCTTCCTTCAGACCGGCGGACTTGAACGCAAGGAGTGAAGTCGGATGGAAAAAACCAAGAAAACCAGCCGGAGGTGGAAGACCGCCCTCATCGTGCTGACGTGTGTGCTGGTGCTGCTGGCGGGGGCGCTGGCCTTTGCTGGGAATTATCTGTTCCACTTTGCCCTGGACCCGGAATTTGGCGGCATGGTGGGCAGCTATGAGGAGGGGGACTGGGTGCTGGAGGGGGACAGCGCGTGGTTCAGCGAGAACAGCGAGGACCGCTGGCTCACCAGCCACGACGGGCTGAAGCTCCACGGGCTGTACCTGGCCCAACCCCAGCAGAGCCACAAATACGCCGTGATCTGCCACGGCTACGGCAGCATCCCCCAGATGGGCGGCCGGTTTGCCGCCCGTTTTTATGAGATGGGCTACAATATCCTGGCCCCCGCCGCCCGGGCCCACGAGCTGAGCGAGGGCCGGTATGTTGGCATGGGCTGGCCGGAACGGCGGGATATCGTGGCCTGGGTGGACACCCTGGTGGATCAGGATTCGGACGCGGAGATCGTGCTGTTTGGCGTTTCCATGGGCGGGGCCACGGTGATGATGACCGCCGGGGAAGCCGATTTGTCCCCCAGCGTGAAATGCGTCATCGAGGACTGCGGCTATACCTCCGTATGGGACGAGTTCGCGGGACAGCTCCAGGAGATGTTCGGTCTGCCCACCTTCCCGGTGCTGGATGCCGCATCCTTGGTGACCCAGATTCGGGCGGGATACGGCTTCAAGGAGGCGTCGGCGGTGGAGCAGTTGAAAAAGAACGTGCGGCCCATGCTGTTTATCCACGGGGAGGAGGACACCTTTGTGCCCTACTCTATGCTGGATGTGGTGTATAGCGCCTGCGCCGGCCCGGACAAGGAGCGGCTGTCCGTCCCCGGTGCGGGCCACGGCGAGGCGTCCTGGAAGGACCCGGAGCTATATTGGTCCACGGTAGGGGCGTTTTTGGACAAGTACATGGGATAACAATGAAAACTATTGCAAGGAGGAGTGATTAGACCATGAATTGGAAACAGTGTGCGGCGGTTTTTGCCGCGCTGGCACTGTGTCTGGCCGCGCTGGCGGGCTGCGCCGCAGAGAAGCCCCAGGCGAGCGACATGGGGAGCGATCTTCTGGCCGCCATCCAGGCCAAGGGGGAGATCACGGTGGCCATGGAGGGCACCTGGGCGCCCTGGACCTACCACGACGAGAGCGACGAGCTGGTAGGCTATGACGTGGAGGTCGCCAAGGCCATCGGGGAAAAGCTGGGCGTGAAGGTGAGCTTTGTGGAGGGCGAGTGGTCCGGCCTGCTGGCCGGGCTGGAGTCCGGGCGGTATGACATCATGGTAAACGGCGTAGACATTGACGAGGCGCGGCAGGAAAAGTATGATTTCTCCACGCCCTACGCCTACAACCGCACCGTGGTCATCGTCCGCGCCAACGATGATTCCATCCAAGCCATGGAGGACCTGGCCGGGAAAAAAACGGCAAATACGTTAAACAGCACTTACGCTGCCGTGGGGGAGGCGTATGGAGCGCAAGTCACCGGCGTGGACGATTTCATCCAGACCATCGAGCTGCTGACCTCCGGACGCATCGACGCCACCCTGAATGCTGAGGTGAGCTATTACGACTACCTGAACGCCCATTCGGACGCCCAGGTGAAGATTGCCTGCACAGACCCCCAGGCCACCCAGGTGGCTATCCCCATGCGCAAGGGGGAGGATACGGCCTCCTTGCGGAAGGCGATTGACAAGGCGCTGGAGGAGCTGGGCCAGGACGGGACGCTGACGGAGCTGTCCGTCAAATATTTCGGCATGGATATCTCCCAGGCACAGTGAGGCCGGGAGCGATATAGAAGGAAAACCGGGGCCGTTTCGGCGGCCCCGGTTTCTTTATGTTTGGGCTTCATAACGCTCCATCCCCCACCAGTTGGGAATCAGATTCCCCAGAGTGACGGTTTCGCGGCTGTCATAGTCCGCCATGATCTCCATATTTTGGTTGCGCAGATCCAGCTGCATGAAAAACTCCCGGCAGGCCCGGCAGGGCATCCCGCTGCCCCCGCCGTAGGGCAGACAGTACCGAAAGACGATGAGCCGTTTTATCACGGTCTGGCCGCCGTTCGCATACATGTTTTGAGGGCGGCCACCCGCTCGGCGCACAAATCCAGCACACCGCAGCAGCTTTCCACGCAAAAGCCGGTGAAAATCTGGCCGTTTTCGCTTTCCAGGGCACATACCACATGGTGGGCGTATATAAAGGGGGAGACCTCCCGGGGGAGGTATTGCCCTTTGGCTGTCTGGTAAAGCCTCTCCCAGATATCCATGGTCAGTTTCCTTTCTCTCCGGCGATAAGGTGAGACATGGCGTACAGCCCCGGCGCGTTTACCCCGGCCAGGAACTTGGCCGCCTTCACCGCCCCGGCGGCGAATACCTCCCGGCTGGCGGCCCGGTGGCTGATTTCAATCACCTCGTCCCGCCCGGCAAATACCACGGTGTGGTCGCCCACAATGGTGCCCCCGCGAAGGGAGGAAATGCCGATCTCCTGTTTGTCCCTGGGCTTGCGGACGCTGTGGCGGTCATAGATATAGTCGGGCTGATAGGGCAGGGCGGCGGCGGCGGCGTCCGCCAGCATCAGCGCGGTGCCGCTGGGGGCGTCCAGTTTGCGGCGGTGGTGGCGCTCCTCAATCTCCACGTCGAAGTCCCCGCCCAGCAGAGAAGCGGCGCGCCGCACTAAATCCATCAGCACATTGACGCCCAGGGACATGTTGGCGGAGCGGAAGATGGGGATGAAATGGGCGGCCTGGCCGATCTGGTCAAGCTGCTCGTCCGAATAGCCGGTGGTGGCCAAAACGGCAGGCAGCTTTTGCCCTATGCAGAATTCAAGCAAAGGGCCCAGGGCGGCGGGGTGGGAAAAGTCAACCACAGCGTCCGCGTCCACATGGCAGGCGGCAGGGGTGGAGAACACGGGAAAGCCCTCCATAGGCTGGGCCAGCAGATCAATACCTGCCGCAATTTCTGTGTCAGGGTCATTGGCACAGATGTCCGCCACCACCCGGCCCATGTGGCCGCAGCAGCCGGAGATGATAATCTTTTGCATATGAACGGCTCCTTTTGCCTTATATCTGGAGTGCCGGCTCACGCAGCAGATCCGCCCGCCCCATGGCACGGTGCAAAACCTCCAGGTTTTTCTCCGAGATGTCGCATAGCGGCAGGCGCAGGGGGCCCGCCTCCATGCCCAGCAGGTTCATGGCAGCTTTGATAGGAATGGGGTTCACCTCAGTGAACAGCGCGTCGATGAGATCCATGTACTGGATTTGCAGCCGGGAGGCGGCGGCAAAGTCGTTGTCCAGGCACAGGTGGCTCATTTTCACCATCACTTTGGGGACGATATTGGAGGCTACCGAGATGACCCCCTTGGCCCCCAGGGCCATCATCGGCACCACCTGGTCGTCGTTGCCCGACCAGATGAAGAAGTCGTCCCCGCAGAGGAACCGGGTGTGGGCCAACAGGGAGAAATTGCCGCTGGCCTCCTTGACCCCGTTGATCTTGGGGTTTTCAGACAACACCTTGTAGGTCTCGGCGGTGAAGGACACGCCGGTGCGGCCGGGCACGTTATAGAGGATGATAGGCAGTTCCACCCGGTCGGCGATGTACTCATAGTGCTTGATGAGCCCTGCCTGGCTGGCCTTATTATAGTAGGGGGTGACATGGAGCAGGGCGTCCGCCCCGGAGTCCTGGGCATGCTGGGACAGGTAGACGGCGGCGGAGGTGTCGTTGGAACCTGCCCCGGCGATCACCTTCACACGGTGGTTCACCCGCTTGACGCAGAACTCCACGGCGGCGATGTGCTCCCGGATGGACATGGTAGCCGATTCGCCGGTGGTGCCGCACACGCACACTGCGTCCACCCCGGCCTCAATCTGCGCGTCGATGAGCCTGCCGAAGGCGTCGTAGTTGATGATGTTGTTCTGGTCAAAAGGGGTGACCAGGGCGGGGCAGGAGCCGGTAAAGACGGGTGTTCTCATAGGACAGCCTCCTTATTTATGCTCAATATACCCCTCGGCGCACAGCAGCTCGGCCAGCTCGACGCCGCCGCCCGCCGCGCCCCGCAGGGTGTTGTGGGACAGGGAAACGAATTTGTAGTCGTACTGGGTATCCGGGCGCAGGCGGCCGATGGACACAGCCATACCGCCTTCCAGATCCCGGTCCAGCCGGGCCTGGGGCCGGTCCGGCTCCTCAAAGTAGTGGAGGAACTGCTTGGGGGCGGTGGGCAGCGCCAGCTCCTGGGCACGGCCCTTGAAATCCTTCCACGCCTGCTTTATCTGTTCCATGGTGGGCTTGTGTTTGAAGGTGACAAAGGCGGCGGCGGTGTGGCCGTTGGACACCGGCACCCGCAGGCACTGGGCAGTGATGGAGGTGCCCTGGGCGTTGACAATGACGCCGTTCTCAACCCGGCCCCATACCTTCAGCGGTTCCTGCTCGCTCTTCTCCTCCTCGCCGCCGATGTAGGGGATCAGGTTATCTACCATCTCGGGCCAGGTGGCGAAGGTCTTGCCCGCGCCGGAGATGGCCTGGTAGGTGCACACCAGCACCTTCTCCACACCGAAAGAGCGCAGGGGGGACAGGGCGGGGACATAGCTTTGAATGGAGCAGTTGGATTTGACGGCGATGAAACCCCGACGCGTGCCCAGACGCTGCCGCTGGGCTTTGATGACCGCAATGTGCTCCGGGTTCACCTCGGGGATGACCATGGGCACATCGCCGGTCCAGCGGTGGGCGGAGTTGTTGGAAACCACTGGGCACTCATGTCGGGCGTACTCCTCCTCCAGCGTCTTGATCTCCTCCTTCTTCATGTCCACGGCGGAGAACACGAAATCAACCATGGAGGCGATTTTATCCACGTCGTCCTGGGCGGAGAGGAGTACCAGGCCGCGGGCCTCCTGGGGGATGGGAGTGTCCATGGCCCAGCGGGAGCCCACCGCGTCCTCGTACCGCTTACCTGCGGAACGGGGGCTGGCGGCCACTGCGGTGAGCTGGAACCAGGGATGGTTCTCCAGCAGGGTGATGAAGCGCTGGCCCACCATTCCGGTGGCGCCGATGACGCCGACTTTATATTTTTCCATGCCAATCTGCCTCCTGTGCGCTGCGCCGGGGCGGAATTTAGGACTTGCGGCCCAGACGCGGATACGCTATAATATAAAATAATGTCGAAATACATGTGCTGCGAAAGGGTACAGCTGATACCACTATAACATCAACACGTTAAAGTGTCAATTTCGCGCCGCCGCCTAAAGTGGAGAAATGGAGCGTCTAATGAGGAGAAATTTCGTGCAAATTGCAGCGCTGTTCCTGTCCGTCCTTTTGCTGGTCCTGGGAAGCGGAACAGCCTCCGCCGCCCCCGCCGGTACTGGTGAGCGCATCATCCGGGTGGGCCTCCACTACGGCACCGGGGCTATAGAGGGGGTGAACTTGCTCAACGAGGAGGGGAGCGGTTTCCGCTTTGGATATTACGACAGCTCCAACCGCTTTGTGGAGCTGGGGGTCGCCAGTCAGACGGCCATCTCCGTGGTGGAAACGGTGAACGTTTACTACGGTACCTATGACGGTTACCAGAGCTACCACACGGCCGCCGCTTCCTCCATTGCGGTGGGGGAGTACCATCTGGAGCTGCCGGGGACATACCTCTCCTTCGCAGAGGCCCAGGCGGAGGCCTCCGCTTATCCCGGCGGGTTTGCGGCGTATATCGGCGGGGTATATTATGCCCGGGTGGGCAATTACACCACCCGGGACGGGGCGGTGGCCGCCCAGGCGTCTCTGGCCGCCCAGGGGGTTTATTCCGAACTGCGGGGCACATCGGGATTTGGGGTGAACGTGGTGGCTACCGGCACCAACGCCATCCTGTTCCAGTATGACGACCTGGGAAGCGGTACTGGCCTGGGGGTAGAGCCCATCCAGACCGGGGCGGAGAAATGCACCACCTGGAGCAAGGGCTGCTTGTATAACGGCGGCTTCCGCTTCGAGCGCATCAACGGAGGCAAGCTGACGGTGGTGAACATCGTGGGGCTGGAGGACTACGTGAAGGGCGTGGTCGCCAACGAGATGGACAACAGCTGGCCCACCGAGGCGCTGAAGGCCCAGGCGGTGGCGGCGCGCAGCTATGCCCTTTCCCTGGGCAGTAAGCACGCCGCCCACCACTTTGACATCTGCTTCGACACCGACTGCCAGGCATATTATGGCCGGGAAAAGGCGGGGGCCAACTCCGACGCGGCGGTGGATCAGACTGCCGGGCAGGTGTGCCTGTACAACGGCAAGGTGGCCCAAACCTTCTACTACTCCAGCAACGGCGGGGCCAGCGAGAGCGTTTCCATTGCCTGGGAGAGCAACCAGTCCCTGTACCCCTATCTGGTGGGGGTGGTTGACCCCTATGAGGCGAGCCTGAACCTGGACAACAGTTGGACACGCACCTTTTCCAGCAGCGAGCTGATCTCCAAGCTGTTTTCGGGGTACTCGGTCAGCCCCCCCCTGGTGTCGGCCTCCATCAGCTCCTACAGCCCCACCGGCAACCCCAAGACGGTGACCTTCACCGACAGCGCCGGGAAAAACTACTCGGTGAGCACCTATAGAATGATAAAGAACCTGGGCCTGCGTTCCTACCGCTACGGCTTCGCGGGGGACGGCGGTTTCCGAACTATGCCGACCAACCCGTCTGGGAGTGTTTCAATCAATGGAAGCGTCCCGGTGGACAGCCTATCCGGCCTGTACGCCATGGATGGCAGCGGGAACCTGACACCTATAAATGGCGGCGTGTATGTCATCACCGACAGCGGCACCTCCCTGCTGGATCAGGGCGGCGGGCAGAACCAGGGCCAAGGCGCCAACCAGTGGGCCTCCTCCGCCACCGCGGTGAACGGTTCCATCACGTTTGCGGGCCGGGGCTGGGGCCACAACATCGGTATGAGCCAATTCGGCGCGAAGGCCATGGCCGAGCAGGGGCATACGTATCAGCAGATTCTGCAATTCTACTATACTGGCATTATGGTGGGATATATGTGAAAACATCCGATTTTTATTTTGACCTGCCCCCGGAGCTTATCGCCCAGACGCCCCTGGAGCGGCGGGACGCTTCCCGGCTGCTGGCGCTGGACAAAGCGACGGGGGCCACCCGTCATCTGCACTTTTATGACCTGCCCTCCCTGCTGCACCCCGGCGACTGCCTGGTACTTAACGACAGCCGGGTGCTGCCTGCCCGGCTCATTGGGAAGCGGACAGGGGGAGGGGCCTGCGAGGTGCTGCTGCTCATCGACCGGGGGGACAAGGTTTGGGAGTGCCTGGTGCGCCCCGGGAAGAAGCTGCGCCCCGGTGCAAAGGTCACTTTTGGGGACGGGGAGCTGTCCGCCCAAGTGGTGGGAGAGGAGGCGGGAGGCAACCGGCTGGTCCGCTTCGACTATGACGGCATTTTCCTGGAGACGCTGGAGCGGCTGGGCAAAATGCCCCTGCCGCCCTATATCAAGGCGGAGTTGGAGGATTCGGAGCGCTATCAGACGGTTTACTCCAAAGTGGTGGGCTCTGCCGCCGCGCCCACGGCGGGGCTGCACTTCACCCCTGAGCTGTTGGGGCAAGTCCAGACCATGGGGGTGAGGGTGTGCTATGTGACCCTCCACGTGGGGCTGGGAACCTTCCGCCCGGTGAAAGCGGAAAATCTGGACGAGCACGAGATGCATTCTGAATACTGCGTCATCCCCCAGGAGACCGCCGATATGGTAAACGAGACGAAGCGGCGGGGGGGCCGGGTCATCTGTGTAGGCACCACCTCCTGCCGCACCATCGAGAGCTGGTCGGATGAGGACGGCACGCTGAAGGCATCTGCGGGGTGGACCAATATTTTCATCTACCCAGGCTACCGTTTTAAGGTGCTGGACGGCCTCATCACCAACTTCCACCTGCCGGAATCCACCCTCGTCATGCTGGTATCCGCCCTGGCGGGGCGGGAATATGTGCTGGCGGCCTATGGGGAGGCAGTGCGGGAGCGCTATCGTTTTTTCTCCTTTGGAGATGCGATGTTTATTGGAGACCTGAAGTGAATATCATCAGCGGGACGCTGAAAAGCCCAGAAGCCAAGCGGTTTCTGGGCTTTTTCTTATTCCTGAGCCTTGTAAGAAAATTGGACTTCGAGTCCGTTTTTGAAGAGAATCGAGGTGGTAAGCCCGTTTTTTATACAAAAGTTTGTGACGACGGAGTTGAGGAAATCCTTGACGATTTGTGGGTCGATTTTGCGGATGAATTTCTCGTAGTCCACGAACCGTTTGTCCTGAAGTTGTTGGCTCAGGATGAAGTAGCTGGCTTTCGCCATGAACTCCTCATCGGACATGGTAATGGAGGATGCTACTTCGGCTTCCAGCTCTTCGAGCCGGGCGTCCTTTTCCTCCAGAGCGTCCATGAGTTGCTTGCGCTCCACCAGATAGTCTTTCTCAGCCATCGCTTCCTCGCCGTAGAGGAAGAGCGACTTCAGCCGGTTTAGCGCCCTCTCCAGCCTGCGCTTCTCAGAGAGCAGCAGGTCACGCTCCTGAAGGGCGGCGCCGGACTCGGCGGCGTCAACTGTGCGGGTCTCAAAGGCCAGCGGGTCAAAACCACTCCTGAGATGGGTGTAAAGCTCTTTGAGACCGGGACGTTCGATGTGGTCCACCTGAGAGAACATATCCCCCCGCAGGAGCTTTTTCTCCAGCGTCTCGATGGAGGTGCTTTTGCCGAAGGAGTTGGAGGCCCGGATGAGGTTGGCGATGAAGTTCAGGGCAAAGGGTCCGAGAGTGACATCAGAGACGTATTTGTTGTCACAGTCCCCGAAGCGACGCTGCCGGGAGCATTTGTATACTGACGGGCGCCAGCCGTCGGAACGTTCTCGGTCAGGGGAAGCAATCATAGTGTAGCCGCAGCATCCGCATGTAAGCAGACCAGCAAAGATGTGGATGTTCTTACGCTGGTAGGTCATCCCAGCTCCGGCCTATCCTCGTTGCTTGCTCTGGAGCATGGCTGTCAACGCCAATTTGAAATTGTAAGAAAACGCCGAAGAAATTTTGTAGTTTT
>CAJUQD010000067.1:0-1102 GCA_910588105.1 uncultured Oscillospiraceae bacterium
GTGCCGCCGATGGTCAGCTGGGCCGTGTTGTAGTTGCTCCAGCTGGGGGTCTGTTCCTGTCCTGTGTATGTCAGGCTCCCGCTCTGGACCGGTGCGGCGGCGATAGCCGCCCGCCCGATGGTCCAGGTCACGGACCGGGCATCATTGGTGCCGTCGCCCCAGGTGTAGTTCTCCTTGGGGGTAAAGGTGGCGGTGTAGGTCCCGGCGTTGACGCCGGAGGTGTCCCCGCCGATCTCCAGGGCATCAGGGTTGAAGCTGTTCCAGGATGGCGTCTGTGCGCTGCCTGTATAGGTCAGGCTGCCGTTTTGCGAGGGGATGGCGTCGATGGTATTGGCCAGCTTCGTGATGGCCTCCAGGGCGGCGTCAGCGGCCACCATGGCCTGGTCTGCGGACAACCTGGCACCGGCTGCGTCCTGGGCGGCCTGCTGCGCGGCCCGGAGGGCGCGTTCCGCTTTGTCATCGGCGTCCTCGGCCACGCCCAGCGTCCTGCCGATGGCCGCTGTGTTATCATCGGCCTGCAGCTTGACGGCGTGGGTGTTCTCGATCAGACGCTCCACCACTGGGTTGACGATAGTGCTGGCCCGCACCGGGTCGCTGTCCTGGATTTTTCTGATCTCCTCTGCGTTATAAACCGGGGCCTCCGGGAGGCTGTAATATTCCTCTGCCATTCTCAGTTCCCTCCTGGTTAAAATTCATCGTCGAACTCGAAGGTGAAGCTGACGCCCGCATCCTTCTGCTTGGAGTACATGGTCTTGATGGCGGCCACGTCCCCCTCGCTGTCCACCAGGGCGGCCTCGTTGATGATCTCACCCGCCAGGTCATCCTTGGGGATGGTCACCGCATAGCGGGCGGTGGTTTCCTCCGGGTAGGTCACGCTGTCCACCGGGTATCGGGCGATCTCCGTGTTCAGGGCCGTCTGCGCCTCTGAAGGCGCGATAGGCTCACCACTGAGGTTCACGCCTCCGCTGCCAAAGGCGATGTGGGTGATGATGGGCAGCGGCTTCGTGGCGTCACTGGACGCCTGGCAAAACTTGATGCGCCGGGTCCTGGTGATCACGCTGTTTTCATTCATCTATAACTCCTCCTGCGTGTGCTGCGCGTT
>CAJUQD010000067.1:1202-12636 GCA_910588105.1 uncultured Oscillospiraceae bacterium
GGCAGCAGCTTGATCAGCACGGAAAAGGCATAGTCCTCAAAATGCTCTATCACATCGCCCTCCCGCCCGGTGATGATCTCCACCATATCCCGGATGGCCCGCACGGTGGTGGTCCCCCGTGTGTTCAGCTTGGCCAGCACCCTGGCCCGGCGCACCTCCAGGCTCTCCGTGGTATTGACAGGCAGGGCGAACAGACGCTCATGGCGGGGGAGCAGGTGGGTGCTGGTGTTGATGGTCAGTTGGTTCTCCAGCGCCGTGATGGTGCGCTGGGTTTGATCCAGTTCAGCCTGCTCCGCTGCCAGCAGGTCAGCCATCTGCTCCATAGTCCGCACCCGCTTGGGGAGCATGAACCTGTCATTGATTGCCACTGACGGCCACCTCCCCCAGGGAGAAATATTCCTCATAGTCGGAGGCCAGCGAGGTCAGGCCGCCGTTAAGTGTGTAGCTGATAATATCGGCCACGCCCTCCACACCGAAGATCAGATCACCGATGCGGTAATAGCTGATACTGCTCTGCCGTCCCTCATCCTTCAGGGTGGGCGGGGTGCTGAAGTCCTCCCGGTTCACGCTGTCCACATACCGCTGCAGCGCCGTCTGGATATTCTGCCGGATATCGGTCAGGCTGTAACCGCTGGCCACCACCACCGTCACCTCCACGGCAACGGCCTTGGGGGCGGCGGCGGCCACCGTTACCGCCGCGCCGATCTGGCGCTCCTCCTCAATGTGGGCTTTGACGTTGCCCAGGATCACGTCATCCGGGGCGGCGTATCGGTCGGACAGGACGATCACCCGTACCTTGCCGGAGCCGCAGACCTCCGCGCCCAGGCACTTGGCCCCGCCCACACCTGACACCTGCTTGGCCCAATAGATAAAATGGTTTCGGTTGCCGCTGGTGATGGGCTGGCGTATCTTCTCCAGAATGCGGCTCCTGAAGGAGTCATCGCTCTCGGCCTGGGTGCCGCCGCCGAAGGGGGCGGTGTTGGTAACAGACTTTACTCCGTCGATGGCCACGCGCAGGACGGTGATGGTTTCGGCGGCCACGTTGCCCGCCGTCCCCTCCGTCTGGCACCGCGCTCCCACCTCGCAGTAGCCCTCGGCGCTGATCCGGGCCGCCGCCGTGGTTTCAAACACCAGGCTGCCGTACAGTGCTTCGGTGCCAGTGGGGATTGCTGTTCCCGGCTCCCCGGTGAACAGGAGGTTGCCCACCGCCGCTTCTGCGGGGTTCCTGGTCTCGTTGTAGTCCAGGGCCTTGCGGTCCAGATACTCGCCCTCGGCGGTGTCCAGCAGCACCCGGTCAGGGATGGGCTTCACCTCCATCAGGTCCAGGCGGGCCAGTTCCTCTGACACCGCCTGGGCGTTATCCATGCAAAAACCGCCCTCCAGCCTATTGGCGGGGTTCTGCAGGCTGTTGCGGATACGCTGCAGCACCGCGCTGGCGCTGAAGTCCATGGTTTCCTCCATCATGCCACTTTCACCCCCTTGGCTTCCCATGTGATTTGGTCTTTCCCGTACACCGTGGTGCAGTCGAACTCCACCCGCACCCCGCTGCCGGATTGCTCAAATTGAAAATTGCTCAGTTCCTCAATGTACGGGTTCACCATCAGAGCCTCGATGATAAACCGCTTCAACTCCGGCAGGATCACGCTGCTGTTGACGGCTCCGATCAGTGTGCCGATCTCGCTGCCGTAGTCCGAATCGTAGGCCGTATATCGGAACCGCTCCGTGTCCAGAGCCTTGAATATCCAGATGCGCAGGGCCTCGTTGCCCTCTACCAGGTAGGTCTGGCCGTCCCGGAGCAGCAGCCGGTTGTTTTCGTAGTCGTAAGCATACTCCCGGAACATAGGCAGGGCGTTGTCCTGGCTGGCCGCCAGCGCCTCCGGGTCGATGAATGGGAAGATGCTCATGCCACCTTCACCACCTTCTCCATAATGTAGAAGCCAGCCCCCACCTGAAGCACCACCACCATGTCGCCCGCCTTCAGCACATACTTCGTGTGGAACTCGGTCAGGAACGAATACGGGTGGGGAGCCAGCCCGGCCAGTTCCGGGGGGATGCGGCTGCCACCGCCCTCGGCCCACACCAGCAGGGCCGGGTTGATATACAGCCCCTTGCTGATGACCTGGTCGTGGGCCAGGATGGTCAGCGGGGCCACGGATTTGACCTCCGCAAACATCAGCCCGCTGTCCTTGCCCCCGGAGCGCAGCGCCTCCACCATTTCCACCGCCCACCGTTCAGACATGGTATCGCCTCCTCAGTTGCCGACCTCCTTCTCATCCATCATGTTGGAAAAAGCCAGGGTCAGCTGCATCATTTCTTTGCCGTTCTCGAAGGTGTGGGTGTCGCTCTCAATGTAGAACTTCCCGTAAAGCCCCGTGGTGGCCTCCTGGACGGCGATGGCATAGCCGGAAACTGCGCGGGTGTCGCTGGTGGCGGTCACGGTTGCGGATTGGTCCATGATGTGCAGCAGCGCCTTGGCCTCGGAGGCGGCGTCTTTGCCCTCCTCCTGCTTATAGACGCGCTGCACCACGCCATACTTCGACTGCGCCCCGGCGTCCTCCACCACGCTGGTTTGGTTGCCGTTCTTATCGGTGACGATCACCCGGTCCACCAGCTTCTGCAGGCTGGTCTTGTAGGTGGCCTCCGTCAGGTTATAGCCGCCATCCAGCACCACCCCGCACAGCGCCCCCTTTTCGATCACATACACCTGGTTGACATTCTGCATCAGGGGGATGTATTTCTTCCCGTTCTGGCGGCTGGCGGTGGTGTAGGCCGCCATGATGGCCTCATAGGCTTTCTTGCCCAGCCAGGGCAGATATACCTTGATGCCGGTGGGGGCAGCGGAGCCGAAGGGGACGCTCAGGTGGGAGCATATCCAGGCGGTGATGGCCTCCGGGGTATCGTCAAAAATCTTGCTGATGTCGCTGTTGTTGATGTAGAACATCAAATCAAAGGCGGTATAGGTGGTGAGGTTCCCGGAGGCCGACTTTTCAATATCAAAGACGGGGCCGCCGAACAGGGTCCTGTCCCCGTCCCTGAACAGTACGCTGTCCCCCTCGTTGATGGTCACCTTGGGGAGAAAGCGGTCTGTGCTTCGGGTCGCTATGGAAAAAGCCAGCTTCCGGGCCACCTGCTTGCTGTCACCGCTCCAGGTGACCTTTTCCACCAGCTGGGAGAGGTCCTTGCCGCCCGCCGTCAGCTGCTTCTGGATCATGGGATCACCAGCTTCTGGCCGGGCTTGATCAGGTTGGGGTTGCTCCCGATCACCGCCTTGTTGGCCTCATAGATTTTTTTGTACTGCGCCCCGTCGCCGTAGTATTTCTTGGCCAGGTTCCACAGGCAGTCCCCGGACACCACCGTGGCTGTCTTGGGGGTCTCTTGAGTATTGGGGCGGGTGTTCAGCCCGCTGGTCTGGCTCTTGGCCTGGCTCTCCACCTTGACGGCGGGGACGTTCAAAAAGCGGTATTCCGACAGTTCCAGGGTGTAGTACACATCTTTGTCCCCCTCGTGGCTGCCGTAGGTCAGGCTGTCGATGCTCATGGCCAGGTTGAAGTCGCAGTCGCTGATGATCACCCGGATGGGCTGCGGCTTGGATTTCCATTTCTTCAGCAGCCGGATGTACTCCATAGGATCCCGGTCCGCATACCGGGCCAGCGGGGAGGTGGTCGAAGGGAAAAAGCTGGACAGGGAGCCGGAAACCAGCCCCCTGTGTCCAATCAGGTTTACCTCGCCAATGTTCAGCAGAGTGATCCGCTGGTTATTGTGCGCCTCGGTAAATTCAAACTCTGCGGGATTGATAGGGAGATTGAACATCTCCGCATGGTTGTTAAAACTCAGTTCAATGGTTCGCTGTTTCACGCTGCCGCCTCCTTACGCTGGGGACATATTTCGGGCCGCCTGCACCACGCGCTTGGCCACCGCCTCACCGATGCGGTCAATGTCAGCATCCTCCCGCACAATGATTTGGTCGGCCAGCTTCGCCACCGTTACCTGCAGCGGCGTCTGTGCCGCCGCTGTGGGCCTCGGAGCCTTGGGGCTGGGGTCAGGGGGCGGGGGGAAGTCCTGGCCGTTGTCGGGCCGTTTAGGGGGCCTTCTGGGGGTATCTTCATCTTGGCCCCTCCGGCCATCCCGGCCCAGCAGGCCGGTGACCACGCCCAGGCCCTTCTCGATACGCTCCAGCACGGGAGAGGAATTGCCCTCTGTCGTGTAGATGGAGGGCTTTTCCACGGTGTTGTGGACGATATCCCGCATGACGGGCTTCTCCACCGTATTCTGGATGACCTCCCGCACCACCGGCTTCTCCACTGTGGTGGTCTGGAAGATCTCACGGACCACGGGCCGGGCGGCGTTTTGGGCCAGCTGGACGCTCTCCTTGTTGGGAAGCACCCGGCTGCCCTTGGGCAGGTCCACTAACTCCGGCCCGCGCTCACCCACCCAGGTGGGGCCGCCGCGCCAGTTGTTGGTGCCTTCGGCGTTGGAGCCGACGCTGCCGCCGTCGCCGCCGCCCATCCCCAGCAGGCCCTTGACCTTTCCGGCCACCCAGGACAGGCCGTTGCCGATGCCCTCCACAATGGGCTTGACCTTGGACCACACGCTGGAGACCACGCTGGCGATGCCATTAAAGACCGTTTGCACCACGTTGAAAAGCAGTTTAAAGACGCTGATGGCCAGGTCCATAACGGGGGAAATGACGCCCCAGGCCGTGATCAGGATGTCCGCTACCACGGGGGCCACCGTGCCGATGATGTTTTGAATCCAACCCATCTTACTGCCCACGAACTCCAGCACGGAACCGACCTTCTGGCCGATGCCGTCAAAGATGACCTGAAAGACCGGGGCCAGCGCCGATACCACCGTGCCGATCCCCTGGACCAGCCCGGCGATAACAGGGGCCGCCGCCGCGATCACGTTACCGATGGTGGTGACCACCGTTTCCAGTACGGGGAGAACAGAGGGAATCACCGACTGAACCGTGGTGATGATGCTGGCGATGGCGGGCATAGCCGCTGCGGCCACCTGCTGCACCGTCCCCATCACCGTGGTTCCAAACTTGACCATCTGCGGGAGCAACGGGGCAAAGCCCTTTATAATCCCGTCCAGAAGCGGCTTCACCGTCTGCGCCCCCTGGGCCAGTCCACCAAAGACGTTTGAAAGCACCGGCCCCATGGATTCGGCAAAGCTGCCCAGCCGGGTCAGCGCCCCCTCCACCACAGGGGTGACGTGGGTGATCACGCTGTCCAGGGCGGGCATGGCCACGTCGGCAAACTTGGAAATGGTGGACATCAGGGTGGTGCCAAGTTTCTGGACCGTCGGGATATTCTTCATGATCACCGAGGCGAATTTGCCCTTGATGGAGAGGGTGACCTTGCCGACCTCCTCCTTCATGTCGCCCCAGGCGTTTGCCATCTGTTGGATTTTGCCCTGGTCGGTTTGGGCCAGGGCGGCGTTGACACCGCCCACATTCTGCTGCAGGATTTCTGCGAGGACAGCGGCCCGCTGCTCTGCGTTGCCCATCTTCAGGGCCTGCTCCTGCGCTTCGGTGAACGTGATACCCACCCTGGATAGGGCGCTGGTCTGGCCCTGCATGACCTTGCCGATCATGTTGCCGATGGCCACGGCGTCCTCCTGGCTGGCGTTCAGGCCCTTTTGCTGGGCCAGCAGGTCTGTCATGCCGCCTGCCAGGGTGGCGATCTCCTTTTCGGACAGCTGGAAGGTGGCCAGCTGCTGCATACCGGCCAGGGTGACTTCATCCCCGATCACACCGATCTGCTGCAGTTCGCTGGCCACGCCCATCAGCTTTTCCTTGGCCTGCGCCGCTGCGCCCGCACCCCTGGCCTGGATGCTGGCCACGTTGCCCAGGACGGCCTCCAGCTTGGTCTCGGCCTCGATCTGCGCCTTGGCCAGTTCCGTGCTGCCGCTGAACAGGGCGGTCAGGCCCGCTGCCGCCGCTGCGGATACCGCGCCCACACCGATGGCTGCGGCCTTGGTCACCTGGGCAAAGCCCTTGCCGATTGCCGATAGGGCCTGCGCCCCCTTAGTGACCACTTTGACAACGGGGGTGGCCACCATTTTCCCCACCGCTTTGACCTGATTGCCCAGGGCCTTGACCTTTGCGGTGGCCAGGTCCTTGACTGCCGTGGCCACTACCACCTTTTTGCGAAGCGGCTCCATCTTTTTCTTCAGGGAGTCCATCGCCTTGGAGGCAGCGGTGGCCTCCAACTTGGCGGTGCGCTTTTTGTCCCAGGTGGCCTGCAGTTCCTTTTTGGTCTTTTCTACATCCTGGCGAAAGGCCGACTGCTCCTGCCTGATGCTGCGGAGAACGACTGTCATGTTGTCCTTAATGGAAATTGCGCCTTTGACCACGCCCATCAGCCGTTCACCTCCTCACCAAACATCCGCGCCCGCTCCTCCAGGGCGGTCTGCATGGAGGCTGTATAAAAGAGCCTGGACTCCAGGTCCAGGCTCAAAAATCGCTCCGCATCCCAGCCCTTCTGTATGTAGTAGTGAAGCAGATACGCCTCACCATCCTGGGCAATCAGTTTTTTAGCTGGTCCACCACCGTGACCTTGGTGCTGTTCAAAACACCGCTCAGTTCCATGACCTGCATGGCGATCTCCTGAACCTCGCCAATGTCGAAAATCCCCACCACGTCCAGCGGCTCCAGCAAGGTGCGCTGGTCGGCAGGGAGGCTGGACTCGGACTCCATGATCTCTTTGGCCACGTCCTTCAGGCTGGGCTCTACGGCGGCCAGATAGATGCAGTACTTGTCGCTGCGGTTGGGGTCGCCCGTGTCCTCCATGTTCATGCACTCCGTGATCTCATCATAGGAGAGGTTGCGGAACCGCATATCGGTGGCCAGGCTGGGGATGTGCAGCGTCCGATACTTGGGAACCTTTTTGTCCTGGAGCCGCTGCACGGCGCGGCGGGAAAACTCCGCCAGGAAACTTTTCTTCTCGCTGTTCATGGGAATATCCTCCTTATGCGATCTTGTCCAGGTTTACCAGGTCGGAGGGCGTGAAGCCGCCGCTGACCTCCTCCTCGATGACGGCCCCCTTCTCCATGTTGACCAGGGGCAGGTCATTGAACCAGCAGTTGTCAGCGGAATACCGCTCCTGCTGGCCGCCCACGGCGTCCGGGTCGGCCAGCTTGGTGATGATCTGCATCCGCTGGTCGATGCCCTTTTTCCAGTTCTCGAACACGGCGTTATACCGGGTGTAGACCTTTTTCAGGGTGACAGACAGCTCACCCTTCAGGCCGGTCATCTTACTGTCCACGTCCAGGTCGATCTGTACGTCCTCCCGGTTGGCGGTCACCTTCAGGGACACCTTGGAGAACTCAGCGATGCGCTCACCGTCCACCCACAGTTCCCCCCAGGTGCCGGACAGGGTTTTATTGCCTTTGATTTTTCCCATATTGGCGTCCCTCCGTTACATATTGCAGACCAGGTTCAGGTCCTCCATCGCGTCCACGAACTTGACGTTGGAGGAAATGAACACCCGGCTGCCAGTGTTATACATGGCCACCGCCGTGTCATCCATGGCGCTGGTATCGATGCCCCGGCCCTCGATATAGAGCCGCTGCGCCTCCACGTCGATGGCGGCGGTGTTGTCGTGGCTCTGATCCAGCACGTCCGGCTGCAGGGATTTCTGATAGGCCCGGATGGCCGCCACAAACATCTGCTTGGCGTCGTAGTCGTTGCGCACCTTGCCCACATAGGAGTCCTCGAAAGTGTCCCGGATGTCATCCTGGTACAGGTCCACGCCCTCCATGATCTTGATCTTGGAGAACTCCTGCCCCTTATCGGTGGTGAAGCTGACCAGGCTATTGACACCGCGCCCGATCTTGAACTTCTCCCCGTCGAACACCAGGATCAGTTCCCCGGCGTCAATTCGCTTGTCCGGGTCATCCGGGGTCTCGGCGGCGGTGATGTCGTTCAGCACATAGTAGGTGCTGCTCCGGGCCAGGGACAGCCCGGCCAGGATGCCGGTGATCCGGGCGCAGTACTCCGCTGTGGTGAACTGCGTCTTGGACAGGATGCTGTCGATCTTGTCGGTGGTGAAGTTGATGATGCCCTCATGGTCGCTCTTGCTGTTGGGCAGCACGGCCTTGAAGGTCTTGTGGTCCTGGTCGCGGGCCTCCTTGATGAAGGAGGCGATGGAGGGGACGCCCTCCGTGGCGATGCCCGGAATGGTCAGGTAGTTCCACTTCATGTTCTTCAGCACCGCCAGTGCGGGCATATAGTTGGTGTCCTCCAGGCCCATGCGGTAGACGATCACCCGGTAGGGGACTCCCTCATAGATCAGCTTCAGGTAATCGTAATTGCGCTCGGACCACTTGGTGAAGTCCACCTCGGTGATGGAGTTGTAGACGGTCAGCGTTTCGCCGCCCTCGGTCTCATCGTGCAGAATGACCGCCACAATCCCGCGCTCACTGCGCTGGATAGCGGTCAGGCCCTTGGTCTTGAACGTGATCAGGATTTCGGGCAGGCCCATAATATCACAACCTTTCTTCTTAAATCGGTTTCACGCTGGTGTCCAGCGTTTCCATGTATGGCAGCGGCGGCGGCTCCTGGATGCTGTCCCGGAATGCCAGGGTAAAGGTGCAGTGCAGCACCCGGTCCACCACCTTGCAGGCCACATCCGGCACAGTGATGGCCCTGGCCTCGCCGCCGTCCTCGAAGCGGAACACGGGCCGGATCAGGTCATCCACCTCCTGGGATATGGTCAAGTAATCGGCGTTGCTCTCCGACCTGGTGTGGATGGAGGCGTCCACCAGCACCCTGCGGTCCGTATGCTCGGCATCCACGGTGGCGCTGCCCGCTGGGATGATGTCCAGGAAGATATAATCCTCCAGGTCAGGCTCCGGCTCATCGTTCTGCGTCTTGGCAATCTCCTCGCAGAACACGTCATAGGCCGGATATTTCCCTTTGAAGAGACTGACCATGGCCAGCTTGATAGACTGATAAATTGTCGTGGCCACGTTATCCCCCCTTACAGGTCATGTGTGCTGATAAAATCATTCAGCCATTCCTGCAGGTAGGCGGGCAGGCGGGCGCTGACCTCCTCCAGAGAAATGGCCATCATGTGCTTTCCTTTGACAAAGCCCTTCCCGCCACGGGTGCGGTGGCCGTACTCCACCGGCTCCGCATACTCCACGTTGGTATAGACCTCGATGTAATATTCATCGCCCCGTTTCTCGATTTTTCCCACCTTCCAGCTGTCCTGGAGGCGGCCCGTCTTTTTCGGGGTGTTCTCCTTTACCCGGCCCTGCAGTTCATAGGCGATCTGGATCACCAGCGCCTTAAACTCCTCCGGGAAGTCCTGCTCGATCATCTGCGTCAGCTGCCGCTCCAGCGCGTCAAAGCCCTCGAAGCTGTAATCCGTGCCGCTCATCAGGCGGTCCCCTTGTCCACCTTTAGAGGGATGTTGTTGTGGGAGGGCTGCCGGTCTGCCAACCCGGCCAGGGCCACCGTCTGCTTGCCCAGCCGGGTCACCACCACGGTGTCCCCCGGCTGGATGTCCACCTCCGGGCGCACAAAAAGCAGATAGTCGGTATCAACCCTGGCAACGGTCTGGCTCTTGGCCAGCTTGCCCCCGGAGGGGCTGGACAGGGCGCAGGGGGTATCCTCATACACCATCCGGCCCTCCAGCCCCTTCTTAAATACGCTCTCCCCCGATGGCAGTGTCACCTTGCCTGGCCTGTAGACCGTGCAGCTGTCATCGTAGGTCATAGCCAGGATGTCCGCTTCAGTCATGGGGGCGGTCCTTTGGCAGTTTCATACGCTTAAAGGGGATCAGCTGACTTTCGTAATTCTTGACGAAGGACACGGTTTCCTTCAGCGCGGAGGTCTTGTCCCGGTAGCTGATGCTGGTGTCGCCACGGGTGATGCTGGAAACATCGTTTTCCGTGGGGGCCACCTGGTCGGCTTTCAGCATATCCTCCACGATCTGCGCCGCCACATCCTCCAGCGGCTCCGGGAAGTCCTCCCGGTTGCAGAATACCTTGATGCGGTTGATTGCCCGCTTCACATACCGCTTGATGGTAGGCAGCTGCTCATCGGGCAGCTTCAGGTCACTTTGCGCCGTCGCCGCTACCCGGCTGATCAGTTCCTCCATCCTGGTCCTCCTTGTCATCGCCCTTACCGCCCCTGCCCCTCTTGGGCGGCTGGGCGGTGGCCTTGGCCACCGCCTCCTTCAGATTCTCGCTCAAACGCTCGAACATGGCCTCGCCCATTTTGGCGAGGTCAGCCTCCGTGACGCCAGCGCCCACAGGGGCCTCGGCGGTCCCGCCCGTCCGGGCAAAGCCCAGGCGCTCCAGCTTGGCGGCCTGCTCCTCGGTGGCCACCTTACGCACCACATTCAGCCGCTTCAGTGTAATCATAGCGGTCCCTCCTTACGCCCCGGCCTTGGGCTGCTTGATGTTCACCAGGATGGTGTTCATCTTGTTGTCCAGCACCCACAGGTCGTGATACTTGCGGTAGTCCACAGCCCAGGCCCGCTTCTTCTGATAGGTCTCCGGGTCGAAGATGCGCACCTTGTCCGTGCGGGACACGGCGATGGGGGCGCTGCGGGGGCAGATGATCCAGTTGATGTCCTGGGCGTCGTCAGCGGGGGTAAAGCCGCCCTTGACCTGGTTCTCGGTGGTGCCGTCGTTGAACTGATAGCTGGTTTTCAGCCGCCCGGAGCCGACACGGATGATGGGGTGCTGCCCGTTCAGAGATTTCACCTTCAGGGTGATGTCCCCCTGCCGGAAGTCGGTGGGGCTGACGCTCCGGGCCAGCGTGGTGTTCATATCGAACAGGGCGGCCACCTGGGTGGACATGGTGATCACCAGCGGGGTATCGTCCCCCACCTCATCCTGGATGGACGCCAGGTCGGCGTACAGCTTCTTCAGGATGGTGGCCTCCTCCGGGGTGTAGCCGTAGACGGCCCGATCCTTGGCGGCGGCCAGAGCGGCCAGGGTGCTGTAGCGGTAGGCATCGATCTCCGGCACCACCTTGGTGCGCTGGAACTCGCCCATCACGCTGGAGGCCGTCAGCACGAAGTTGGTGTCGTTGACCTCCTGCTCATCGAAGGTGAACTGGCGGCCCCGGTCCATGGCCATCTTCTTGGTCTGCCAGGTGAGGTCCACGCTGCCCTCCACGAAGCCGGTCTGCCGGTCATAGTCGGCCAGGCCATCCATGTCCAGCATGGGGATTTTGACCTCGGAGCCGCTGTTGTATCGCACCAGCTTGTCGTTCAGTTCCATCCAGCCGCTGGTGGCCTGTTCCTTTGCCGCCTTGTCCAGTTCAGCCTGGAAGATAGCGGCGTACTGCAGATTGTTCGCCATTTTAGTTCAAACCTCCTCTGATATTCTGCGCGATCTGATCCTTCAGGGCGTTCTCAGCCGTGGCCGCGCCGCCAAGGCCCTCCGGGGTCTTGCCCCGCAGCCGCTCCTT
>CAJUQD010000068.1 GCA_910588105.1 uncultured Oscillospiraceae bacterium
TTTGTCGGATTTGTGGAACTATAAACGTATCATTCTTTATGGAAAATATTCTAACGAATGGTATGTTCGGGACTCCAGCCGCAAGGTTCGGGCCGTTTTGCGGGCTAAAGCGGAGCGCGGGGAACGAATCGGAACCAGAGCGCCCTATGGCTACCGAAAGGATGAAAACGACAAAAAACAGTTGGTAGTGGATGAAGAAGCCGCCGCAGTCGTTCGTCGCATCTTTGCCATGTGCGCCGCTGGCAGCGGGCCGAGCCAGATCGCCCGCAAGCTGAGAGAGGAGCAAATCCTCTGCCCTACCACCTATGCCTATCAGAAGTTCGAGATCAGTCACACCTCCCTGAACACGGAAAAGCCCTATCACTGGAGCGACAGCACGATTGCGAATATGCTGGAGAATGAGCTGTATCTGGGCAATACCATCAACATGAGGTTCAGCACGAAGTCCTACAAGGATAAGCGCCATGTGGAACATCCCAAAGAGGAGTGCCTGGTGTTCGAGGGGACCCACCCTGCCCTGGTCACCCAGGAGGTTTGGGACATCGTCCAGCGGGTGCGCCAGAACCGGCGCCGCCCTACCAAGATGAATGAGCAGAACAAATATTCCGGGCTGGTGGTGTGTGCGGACTGCGGGTCCACCATGGTGCTGCACCGGGCGCATACAATGAAGCCCACCTGGAATAACTTCACCTGCCGCACCTACAAGAAAGATGGTTCGGAGGTCTGCACCGCCCACTACATCCGGGAGTGTGTGCTGGACGAGGTGATCCTGGAGGATCTGCGGCGGGTGACGGCGATGGCCAGAGAGCAAACCAGGGAGTTCGCCGAGTACATCGGCGGCAGGCAGTCCGCTGAGATCCAGAGGGAAATCCGCAGGCTGGAGCGGGAACTGACCGCCATGCGAAAGCGCGGTACGGAGCTGGATGCCATTTTCAAAAGGCTTTACGAGGATCGGGTTCTTGGACATATTTCGGTGGAGCAGTTTCAGACGCTGTCCGGCGGCTACACGGAGGAGCAGGAGAAACTGGCGGTGGAAATCCCAGCGAAAGAAGCAGCCATCCAGAAGCTGCGGGATACGGTTTCCGGCACCGACGGCTTCATCGCCAAGGCCAAGCGTTACACCGACATCACGGAGCTGACCCCGGAGCTGCTGCGTCTGTTCATTCAGAAGATCGTGGTGCATGAGAAAAGTACCAAGTGGTCCAAGAAGGCCATGCAGACCATCGAGATCTACTACAGCGATATCGGCTTTATTGGCGGGGATATTCCGCAGGACAAGGAAAGCCCCCGGCAGGAAATCTCAGCGTGATTCCTGCCGGGGTGCTTCCCCGAATCGTAGATACCCCTGTCAGGGGGACACCAAAGCGTCCGCCGGTTTTTGTGTTTCAATGGGGTGGGTGGGTGGGATTACTCCTCCACGATGGCGACCACGTTAGTGGCGCGCACGCCCTTGGCGCCCCGGGGATCAGGCTCGGTCTCAAAGGTGACCTTCTGGCCCTCCAGCAGCTTCTTGTATCCCTCGGCCACGATGGCGGAGAAGTGGACAAAGACGTCCTCGCTGCCGTCGTCGGGAGTGATGAAGCCGTAGCCCTTTTCCGCATTGAACCATTTGACAGTACCGCTCATTTCCTATATCCTCCTTATTTGTAAAAATTTCGTTTTGAAAGTAGAAGAAAAAAGTCCGCCCTTTCATGTACGAAAGAGCGGGCACAAATCAGTTCATACATCAAAACCATTGTCAGTATAACACTGCGTAAAACAGCTGTCAAGCACACTTTGAAAAAAAACTGAAAACTGATACAATTTGGAACAAATTTTCACCAGCTTCCACAAAAAACCACGTGTTTCTTTGTTCTTCCAATTCATGCCTGGATATGGAAAAGCCTGCGCCCATTTCCCTGGGTTATTGTGGAACATTCATCCGCCGTAATCCCTTTCAGCTCCGCCAGCCGTTCACAGACATGGCACACATACCCCGAGTGGTTCCGCTCCCCCCGGTGGGGGATGGGGGCCATGTAGGGGCTGTCCGTCTCTATCATGATATGGTCCAAGGGAACGGCCTGGGCGGCCTCCACCGCCTTACGGGCGTTTTTGTAGGTGAGCACCCCGGTGAAGGAAATCATCCAGCCCAGGCCCACCAGCTCGCGGGCCATCTCGGCGCTGCCGGAGAAGCAGTGGAACACCCCCCGCACCTCCGGAAATTCCCGCACAATGGCCATACTGTCCCCATGGGCCTCCCGGTCGTGGACGATGACGGGCAGGCCCAGCTCACGGGCCAGCGCCATCTGCGCCCGGAACACCCGCCTTTGCAGCTCCCGGGGCGGGTTTTCCTCCCAGTAATAATCCAGGCCGATCTCCCCCACGGCCACCACACGGGGCAAAGCGGCCAATAGGCGCAGCTCATCCAGCTGCGCCTCCTCCCAGTCCCCGCACTCCTCCGGGTGGATCCCCACGGCGGCGTAGACAAAGGGATAGCACCTGGCCAGCTCCACCGCCCGGCGGGAACTGGCCAGGTCGCAGCCCGGGTTGACCACCAGCTCCACCCCATGGCCGGGCAGGGCGGCAAGCACCTGGTCCCGGTCAGGGTCGAACTGGCGGGCGTCGTAGTGGGCGTGGGTGTCAAACAGGCCCCTCAGCACAGCTTAGCCCCAGCGGGGATGGCATCGTCCACCATCAGCAGGTGGAGGACCTCCTCGCCCTGCTCGGTGTGGACGGCGGAGATGAGCATCCCCTGACTCTCCCGGCCCATCATCTTCCGGGGGGGCAGGTTGACGATGGCCACCAGCGTCTTGCCCACCAGCTCCTCCGGCTTATACCACTTGGCGATGCCGGAGAGGATCTGCCGGTCCGTCCCTGTGCCGTCGTCCAGGATGAATTTCAGCAGCTTGTCCGACTTGCGCACGTTCTCGCAGCTCTTCACCTTCACCGCCCGAAAATCGGACTTGCAGAAGGTGTCGAAATCCACCTGCTCCCCAATAAAGGGCTCCACCTCCAGGGCAGGCAGGGCGGCCTTTTGGGCCTCCTCCATGATGGCGTCCAATTCACTCAGCTCCTTTGCCATATCAATGCGGGGGAACAAGTTCTCCCCCTTGGAGACGGGCACACTGGCGGGAAGCACCCCCCACTGCGCCGCGCTGTCCCAGCCCCGGGCGTCCCCGCCGGCCCCGATCTGGGCAAAAATCCTGTCACAGCTGGCGGGCATGAAGGGGGTGAGCAGCACCGCGCAGATGCGGACGGTCTCCAGCAGGTTGTAGAGCACCCGGGCCAGCCGGGGGCCGTTGGCCTCCATATCCTTGGCCAGCGCCCAGGGGGCGTTCTCGTCGATATACTTGTTGGCCCGCTGGATCACCTTGAACACCTCTTCCAGGGCGTTCTGGAACTGGAACTTCTCCATCTGCTCCTCATAGCGGCAGCGCAGGCCGCCGGCCAGAGAGATGAGGCTGTCGTCCAGCGCCGGATCGGCCTGACCACCCCCGGGCAGCGTGCCGCCGAAATACTTCTCCGCCATGGCGGTGGTGCGGCTGACCAGGTTGCCCAGGTCGTTGGCCAGGTCGTTGTTGATGGTCTGGATGAGCAGCTCATTGGTGAAGTTCCCGTCGGAGCCGAAGGGGAAGGAGCGCAGCAGGAAGAAGCGCAGGGCGTCCACCCCGTACCGCTCGGAGAGCAGGTGGGGGTCCACCACATTGCCCTTGGATTTGGACATCTTGTCGCCGTTGAAGTTGAGCCAGCCGTGGCCATACACCTTTTTCGGCAGGGGCAGTTCCATGCTCATCAGGAAAGCGGGCCAGTAGATGGCATGGAAGCGGACGATCTCCTTGCCCACGAAGTGGGCGTCGGCGGGCCAGAATTTCTCCACATCGTTATATTTCTCGTTTTGATAACCCAGCGCGGTCATATAGTTGAACAGCGCGTCCAGCCACACATAGACCACGTGGCCGGGGTCGAAGTCCACCGGCACCCCCCAGGTGAAGGAGGTTCGGGACACGCACAGGTCCTGGAGGCCCCCCTCGCAGTCGATGAAGTTGTTCACCATCTCGTGCACCCGGCTCTTGGGCTCCAGGAAATCGGTATTCAGCAACAGCTCCCGCACCTGGCCGGCATACTTGGACGCCCGGAAGAAGTAGGCCTCCTCCTCCGCGTCCATCACCTCCCGGCCGCAGTCGGGGCACTTGCCGTCCCTGAGCTGGCTTTCCGTCCAGAAGGACTCGCAGGGCTTACAGTATTTGCCCTTGTAAGAGCCCTTGTAGATGTCGCCCTTGTCGTACATCTTTTTGAAAATCCTCTGGATGGCCTCCACGTGGTAGCCGTCGGTGGTACGGATGAAGCGGTCGTAGGAGATGTTCATCAGCTTCCACAGATCCAGCACCCCGCCGGGGGCGGCCACAATGTCGTCCACGAACTGCTGGGGGGTGACCCCGGCCTCACGGGCCTTATCCTCAATCTTCTGCCCGTGCTCGTCGGTGCCGGTTAGGAACATCACCTCATAGCCGCACAGCCGCTTGTACCGGGCCATGGCGTCGGTGGCCACGGTGCAGTAGGCGTGGCCGATGTGCAGCTTGCCCGACGGGTAGTAGATAGGGGTGGTAATATAGAATTTTTTGTCAATCATAGGTGGTCTCCTCCTGTGTGCTCTCCCCCCCAAAGGGTCTGGGGCGGGGCTTTGCTTTGGTTTTGGGCGGATTTTCCAGGCTGGGGGACAGCCGCCACAGCACCCCGGCCGCCGCCAGCATCTGGGACAGCAGCAGCAGTGCGTCCGCCCAGCCGCTCCCCACGGCGGACACCAGCGCGGCGGCGGAGAGGATCAGCGTCATCCCCGCCATCCACAGCAGCCTGCGGGGCCGGGCCGCCCCGGCGGAGATGCCCGCGAAGTCCATATAAAACAGCATCCCGCAGACGATGGAAAGCAGCAGCGGCGCGTAGTCCCACAGCACCGGGTTGGCGGCATGGGCCCGGAAGCTCTCCATCAGCCACACGCAGCCGGCCACGCCGGGCAGGGCGGCGGAAAAGCCCCCCTTGCCCCGTTTGCCGGGGCGCAGCCCGTCCCGCCCCAGCTGGAGCAGGCCCAGGAAAGACGCCAGCGCCCCCGCCGCCGTGGCCATGGCCAGCATCCCATTATTGCTGGGCAGCTGGACCTCTATCCCCTGGGCCAGCATCGCCTTGGCCTGCTGGTAGGCCTCCCATTGCCCCCAGCCCATCCAAAGCAGGCAGGGCGCCGCGGCCAGCGCCAGGAGGGCCGCCAGCACCGCCAGGGCGGGATACACCCAGTCCCCCGTTCCCAGGAACACCAGGTCCCACCGGCAGCCCTGCCCCTCCGCCCTGGAGTATCCGGACAGGGCCAGGATTGCCAGCCACGCCGCCGCCATCAGCAGCACACACACCAGGATCACACTGGCCTGGGCCCCCGGCACGGACAGCCCCAGCGGCGGCTCAAAGGCGGAGGCCAGCTGCCAGCGCCGCAGGGCCGCCGCGGCCAGCGCCGCGGCCAGCGCGCACACCAGCCAGCGCGTCCGCTCTGAAATATTGTCTTTCATGCCAAACCTCCCCGTCCGCGCCTTCGCTACAGTTTCTTCCAATGCTCAAAGGGGAACATCACTGCCAACCCCCGGCCAATGACGCACCGCGTGTCCACAATGCCGATGTTGGGATACCGGCTGTCCGCGGACTGGTTGCGGTTGTCCCCCATGACGAAGAGGCATCCCTCGGGCACGGTGACGTGGTTGATCCCCTCGCCGTAGCTGGGGACAAACATCTGCTCTTTGATATAGTCTTCCTCCAGAAGCTCCCCATCCACCCGGACAGAGTTGGCGCTGTAGTCGATATCCACCCGCTGGCCTTCGGTGGCGATGACTCGCTTGACAATGGAATCCTCCTGGTAATTTTCCTGGGTGAGCACCACAATATCCCCCTGCTTTGGAGTATAGCCCAGCCCCCACACCAGGATCAGGTCGCCCCCCCACAAGGTGCTCTCCATGGATGGGCCGCTGACCACGATGATGCGGGCCACAAAGGTGAACACCATGACAAACACCGCCATCATGCTCACCAGCACCCGCACATTCATATACAGCTCCCGCCCGCCGGAGGTGTCCTTATGCGCCTTTCCCCCGGACAGCTCCCCGCCCTCCTGGGAGGGGTATCCGGGCCGGGCCTGCGGGTTGTTCTCCTCTTCCGATTTCCAATGCTCCATGCTCAGCTCTCCCGCATTCCGCCGGCGGCCTCCAGCGCCGCCGGGTCGTCATATACCAGCTGGAACTGCGCGGCGTTCATCGTCTCGTGTTCCAGCAAAAACCGGGCTACCAGCTCCAGTTTGTCCCGATCCCGCTCCAATATCTCCCTGCATTTGGCGTAGGCCCCGTCCAGCAGCGCCTTCACCTCCTGGTCGATCAGGGCGGCGGTCTGCTCGGAATAGGGCTTGGCCTGGGCCATGGAGCGGCCAATAAACACCTCGTCGTGGCCGGTGTTGAAGGTGGCGTGGCCCAGCTTTTCGCTCATGCCGTACCTGGCCACCATGTTCCGGGCGATCTGGGTTGCCCGCTCCAGGTCGCTCACCGCCCCGGTGCACACAAAGCCTAGGGCGGTCTCCTCGGCACACCGCCCGCCCAGCAGGGTGGACAGGGTTTCCCGCAGCTTTTGGCTGGACACATGATCCCGGTCCTCCTGGGGGCGGTTGATGGTCATGCCCGCCGCCTCCCCCCGGGGAACGATGGTGATCTGCTGCACCGGATCCTGGGTGGGCAGGGCGTGGCTGACCACCGCGTGGCCCGCCTCGTGGTAGGCAGTGATGCGCTTATCCTCCTCCAGCTTGATCCGGCTGCGCTTTTCCGGCCCGGCAATCACCTTGATGACCGACTCCTGTATGTCCGCCAGGGTGATATAGGGCTGGTTCCGCCGCGCCGCCAGCAGGGCGGACTCGTTCATCAGGTTCTCCAGATCGGCCCCGGTGAAGCCTATGGTCTCCCGGGCGATCTCCTTCAGATCCACGTCGTCCGCCAGGGGCTTTTTCCGGGTGTGCACCCGCAAAATCTCCTCCCGGCCCCTCATGTCCGGCCTGCCCACATACACCTGCCGGTCAAACCGGCCGGGGCGGAGCAGGGCGGGGTCCAGAATATCCTGCCGGTTGGTGGCGGCCAGCACAATGACCCCCTCGTTGGCGGCAAAGCCGTCCATCTCCACCAGCAGCTGGTTCAGGGTCTGCTCCCGCTCGTCGTGGCCGCCGCCCAAGCCCGCGCCCCGCTGGCGGCCCACCGCGTCGATCTCGTCGATAAACACAATGGCGGGGGATTCCCGCTTGGCCTGGTCGAACAGGTCCCGGACGCGGGACGCGCCCACGCCCACGTACAGCTCCACAAAATCGGAGCCGGAAATGGACAGGAAGCGCACCCCGGCCTCCCCCGCCACCGCTTTGGCCAGCAGGGTCTTGCCGGTGCCCGGCGGGCCCACCAGCAGCACCCCCTTGGGGATGCGGGCCCCCAGGTCGATGAACTTCTGGGGCTCCTTGAGGAAGTCCACCAACTCCTGGAGCTCCTGCTTCTCCTCGTCCGCCCCGGCCACGTCGGCAAAGGTAACCGCAGTGTCCTTGGCCTCCACGGTGCGGGCGCGGCCAAACCGGCTCACCCCCGGCCCGCCGCCGCCACCGCCCTGAGCGCTTTGCTGGTGGGCGCCCAGCATCATCCAGATGACCATGGCCAGCGCCGCCGACGCCACCGCCGGCAGCAGCACCACCAGCCACATGGGCAGCTCGAAGCCCTGCTCAAAATCGTAGTTGCGGATGATCCCCCGCTTGTGCTGCTCCTCAATGAGGGGGCCCAGCTCCTCGCGGAAGGCGTCCACATCCGCCAGGGCGTGGCGGCGGACGGCACCGTCGGCGCCCTGCATGGTCAGCAGCCCGCCGCTGTCCACCACAAAATAGACCACCTGCTCCTGCTGGAAGCAGTCCACCACAGCGGCGTAGCTCACCCGGTCCTTCCGCCCGACGCCGGTGAAAACGGCCAGCCCCCACAGCAGCGCCAGCAGCACCGCGGCGTAGAGGACCAGTCCCCTGATTTTATAACGGTTCAAAATAGTCGTTCTCCTTGGTCGCGGCCCTGCCGCTTATTTTCGCCGGGGGCACCCCCGCGCAGCCCCCTCTATTGATTGTAGACGGAGGGCTTGAGCACCCCAACGTAGGGCAGGTTGCGGTAGCGCTCGTCATAATCCAGCCCGTAGCCCACAATGAAGGCGTCCGGGATGGTGAAGCCCACATAATCCGCCGTAATGGGCTTGGTGCGCCGCTCCGGCTTGTCCATCAGGGTGCAGATGCGGATGGAGGCGGGTTTACGCGCCCGCAGCACGTCCATCAGGTAATACAGGGTGTTGCCCGAGTCCAGAATATCCTCCACGATAATGAGATCCCGCCCCTCAATGGAGTCGGATAGGTCCTTTTTGATCTCCACCTGCCCCGAGCTGACGGTGCCAGCCCCGTAGGAGGACACCACCATAAAGTCCACCGTCACGTCCAGGCCGATGGCCCGGGTCAGGTCGGCCATGAAGATATAGGACCCCCGCAGCACCGACACCAGCATGGGCTGCCGCCCGGCGTAATCGGCGGTGATCTGTCCGCCCAGCTGGGCAATCCGGCTGCGCAGCTCCTCTTCGGTGTACAGTACCCGTTCTACGTCTGGATGGATCATAACACACTCTCCTCTGTTTTTATCATGATATGCAAAGCGGGCGCGCCCGGCTCTGCCAGACAATCCCTCTCCGGGCCCAGCCCCCCTACGGCGGCCACCCGATCCCCCAGGGCCAGCACAGGGATATGACCCCGGCGGCGAACGGGGACCTTCCCCTCTATCATCAGCTTTTTTACCGTTTTGGCGGGCCGCTTCCCCAGGGTGAGCGTATCCCCCTCCCTGCGGGAGCGGATGAAATACTCCCCCGGCCTCAGATAAAATTCCCAGGGGCTGATATACGCCTTTTGGGGGCAGGCCGCGGGCATACAGCGGATTCGCCAATTCCCCCAGCGGCCCTCCCCCCCCCTCAGTGGCTCCGACGCGGGGAGCTCCGGCTCCCCGGCGGGGGAAAACACCAGCAGCTCATACTGCCGGTATGCCCGCCCTCCAGGCAAGTCTATCCCGGCGGAGGGATTCTCTCCCAGGGCCAGGGCCAGCACCCGCTCCAGATGGACCGCCTCCGCCCCCAGCCCCGCCCGGTCCAGCGCCATGGCGCACGCCCGCAGGGCCAATGGCCGGGGGGCCTCCCGCACCACCCGGACAGGGAGGGCCACGCCGTCCGGGATCTCCAGCCCCTCCGCCGCCAGGGGGGCGGCCTGCCGGGCCAGCTCCTCCTCGTCCTCCCGCAGGCGGCGGGCGGCGGCGGCGATGTGGACGGCGGCCTGGGGGTTGATCTCCTCCAGCAGGGGCAGCAGCCGGTGCCGGATTTTATTCCGGGTGTAATTCAGCCCGGCGTTGGTTTCGTCCTCCACATGGGGGACGCCGTACCTTTGCAAATAGTCCTCAATCTCCTGGCGGGACACCTCCAGCATGGGCCGAACGATGTTCCCCCGGCGCTGCGGGATGCCGGTGAGCCCCTTGAGGCCGCATCCCCGAATCAGGTTCATCAAAACCGTCTCCGCGTTGTCCCCGGCGTGGTGGCCGGTGGCGATGAGGACCGGGTGCTCACAGTCCCCCTTCTCCCAAGCGGCATCCTCCAGAAAACGGTAGCGCAGAACCCGACCCGCCTCCTCCACGGAGAGTTTATTTTTAAAAGCGTACTCCGCTACGTTTTCATGGCGGAGGGACAGAGGAACGTCCCGGCTTTCGCACCAGCTGCGGACAAATTCCTCGTCCCGCCCGGCGCTCTCCCGTAGGCCATGGTTCAGGTGGGCGGCGCATACCCTCCAGCCGTACCGCTCCTGCCCCTCCAGCAGGCGGCACAGCAGGTACATGGAGTCCGCCCCGCCGGACAGGGCGCACAGCACCCCGGCCCCGGGGGGGATCAGGCCGAATTGGAAGCTGTCCCCCATGCTACTCCTCCTCGTCGTACTGGTAGGCCAGGTTGCGGAAAGTGGTGAATTCAGGCCGCCACTCCAGCATGACGGTTCCCGTCTCGCCGTGGCGGTTTTTGGACACAATGCACTCTGCCACGTTGGGGTTTTCCGCGTCGTCCTCGTAGTAGCTCTCCCGGTAGAGGAACATCACGATGTCCGCGTCCTGTTCGATGGCCCCCGAGTCCCGCAGGTCGGACAGCATGGGACGGCGCTGGCCGGACGCCCGGCTCTCGTTGGCGCGGGAGAGCTGGGACAGGCAGATCACCGGAACGTTGAGCTCCTTTGCCATCAGCTTCAGGGAGCGGGACATGTCGGACACCACCTGCTGGCGGTTGTCGCTCGCCTTGGGCGTCCCTCCGGCGGAGGTCATGAGCTGGAGGTAGTCCACAATGACCAGCCCCAGGTCGCTGATGCGCCGGCACTTGGCGTTGATGTCCGCCACCGACAGGGAAGCGTCGTCATCGATATACATTTTGGCCTGGCTGAGGCTGGCCACCGCCATGGCCACCCGGCCCCACTCGTCTTCCCCCACAATGCGCCCGGTGGACAGCTTTTTATTGTCTATCAGGCACTCGGTGGACACCAGGCGCAGCCCCAGCTGGGCCCGGCTCATTTCCAGGGAAAACACCGCCACGCTCTTGCCCGAGTGCTTGGCCGCCTCCACAGCGATATTCATGGCGAAGGACGACTTGCCCACGCCGGGCCGGGCGGCCAGGATGATGAGATCGGAGTTGTTCAGGCCGGAGATGCGCCGGTCCAGGTCCGCAAGGCCGGTGGAGATGCCAGGAAACTCATCCCCCGCCGCCTGGCGCTCCTTGATGGTGTCCCACACCTCGTTCATCACGGCGGAAATGTGGCTCATCCCCTGGGCGGAGCGGCCCTGGCGGATGGCGTAGATGCGCTGCTCCGCCGCCTCCAGCACCTGGGCGGCGGAGCCCGCCTCGGCGCGCACCATTTCGGACAGCTCCCCGGCGGCCTCCCCCACCCGGCGCAGCACCGCCTTGTCCGCCACAATGTCCACATAGTCCATCACGTTGGCGGCGGTGGGGGTGATCTCCATGAGCTGGCGCAGGTAGGGGACGGTGGCGTTCTCGTCGTACAGCCCCGCCTGCTTCATCCGATCCACCACCGTCACCGGGTCAATGGTGTCAAACCGGCTGAACATGGCGTAGAGCACCTGGTACAGCTCCCGGTTGGCCCGCATATAGAAGTCCTCGGGTGCCAGCCGCTCAATTACCGATGGCACGCACCGCTCGTCGATGAGCATGGAACCCAGCACCGCCTGCTCCGCCATGACGGAGTGGGGCAGCTGCAGTTCGTTGAGTTCCTCGCCGGGCATGGCCTACTTATCCTCAATGACGAGCAAATTGATGGCCCCGCTGACCTCGCTGCCCAGCTTGCACTTCACCTCAAAGCTGCCAAAAGACTTGATGGGCTCGCCCAGTACGATCTTGCTCTTATTCACGTCGATCCCGAACTGTTTTTTCAGTTCCTCGGAGATCTCCTTATTGGTAATGGAGCCGAACAGCTTGCCCCCCTGGCCCGCCCGAGCCTTGATGTTCACCTGCACGCCTTTAAGCTTCTCCGCCAAGGCCTGGGCCTGGGCCTTTTCCTCGGCCAGCCGGGCGGCCTTGGCCTTGTCCTGCATCTTCATGGTGTTCACGTTCTCCGCAGTAGCCTCCACCGCCAGCTTCCGGGGCAGGAGGAAGTTGCGGCCATAGCCATCGGACACCTCCACCATCTGGCCCTTCTTGCCCTGGCCTTTCACGTCCTGCTGTAAAATAACTTTCATAATTGGTTTCCTCCAAATTTCATGCGGGCCGCAGGCCCGAAAATTGTCACGCTGCGCCTGTTCGCGACGCGCGGCTTCGCTCCGTCTCAAGCAAAACCCAGGTCCGCTGCGCATGCCTTGGGCTTTTGCTTTCGCTCCGCTCCATCCGCGCTGCTCACAACGGCTCCGCGCTTCTGTCGTCAAAATACTGGTCAAGCGCGGCATGGAGCTCCACCAGAACCTGCCCCACCGACTTGCCGGGGATCTGGGCGCCTGCCGCCCCGGCGTTCCCGCCCCCGCCCAGGGCCTCCAAAATCACCTGGACGTTGGTGTCGCTGAGGCTGCGGCCGGACACGACCACCCGCTCCCCGTCCGGGTAGAGGACGAAGGACGCGCCGATGCCCGCAATATTCAAAAGCTCATCCGCCGCCTGGGCGGCGGTCACCCGGCCCACCGAATGCTCCGATGCGGCGATGGCAATGTCCCTGCGGTACATCTTTGCGTTCTGGATCAGACCGTATTTGGCCACCGCGTCGTCCAGGTCGGTCTGGAACAGCTTGCGCACCTCGCCGGTGTCCCCCCCCGCCCGGCGGAGCATGGCCGCCGCCTCGAAGGTTCGCCCCCCGGTGCGCATTGTGAAATTTTTGGTGTCCAGCATCAGCCCCGCCATCAGCGCCTCCGCCTCCCCGGGAAACAGGTCTGTGGGCTCCATCAGGTAGCCGATCAGCTCGCTGACCAGCTCGCTGGCGGAAGAGGCGTAGGGCTCGTGGAAATTGAGGTCCGCCCCCTCGATATAGGTGGCGGCCC
>CAJUQD010000069.1 GCA_910588105.1 uncultured Oscillospiraceae bacterium
GGGCCTGCCCCGTGTGTTCGGATAGCCTTGCCGGATCAGCCGGTGATAAGGGTCAAAATCTCCTTGGCAAAAGTTATAATGACGCCGCCCGCCAGGGTCAGGAAGCCGTTGGAACGCTGGGAGGGGTCGTGGCTCTGGAGGGAGAGGCCCACCTGGACGATGCCCCAGCCCAGCAGGATCAGGCCCACGGCGCGGATCAGGCCGAAGATAAACTCGGACAGGTTGTTGATAACGGTGAGGGGGTCGTCGGCGGCAAAGGCCGTCATGGTGCAGCAGCCCATCAGGGCCACCGCCGCCACCAGGGAGCAGTAGTAGCGGTAGCCCTTTTTCACCTTGTCGGGCATGGGCAGGCGGTTGGTGTTCTTCTTCTCGTTCTTCTTGAAAACGCTCATTGTGTCGTACCTCCTAATGAATTGATAAGTTCTTCTAATTCTTCCTCTGTGAGAAGTAAGAAGTTGTGTTTCACCGCATCCTGTTCCTGTTCCGCCGCCTGTTTCAGCAGCTCCTTGTCAAACTGGATGGACACGATACTGCGGGTGTCCTCGCCGTGGCGGTAGGGTTCGGCCCCGCCGTCTGTGGTCAGCTTTACGTTGGGGTGTTTGAGGATGTCGTACTTGAAGTCCTGCACGGGCCGCTCCCCGCGAATAAAAAGGAGCGCATACTGGTTGTCCAGCATACGCACCTCATCCGGGGTCAAAAGTTCACGGCCCGCTAATTGCCAGTTGGTGGAGTAGCTGCCGCTCCGCCCCCTGGACTGGCCGTAGGTGTTGGTGTCGATGGTTTCCTTGCCCAGTAGCTTGGAAACGTACTCATGGGTCGATTGCTCGTTTCCACCGAGATAGATAAACTCGTCACAGTTGCCCACGATGCTCTCCCACTGTTTCTCAAAGAGGGCCTTTAGCTGGGCGAGGTTCTGGATGATGATGCTCACGGAAATTTCCCGGCTCCGCATGGTGGACAGCAGCTTGTCAAACTCATCGGGCAGGGCGACGTTGGCAAACTCGTCCATGACAAAGTGGACATGGACGGGCAATCTGCCGCCGTGTACCACGTCCGCCTGATAGTAAAGCTGTTGGAATAGCTGGGTGTAGAGCATACCGATGATGAAATTAAAGCTGGCGTCATTATCGGGAATGACGGCAAAAATGGCCGTCTTTTTCTCGCCCAGGCTCCATAACTCCATCTCATCCGTCTGCGTCATGCTTGCCAGCGATTCCAGGTTGAACTTCTCCAACCGGGACACCAGCGTGATCTGAATGGATTTCAGTGTCTTGGCGCTGCCGGAGTGATAGGAACGGTAGTATTTCAGGGCGATATGCTCCGAGTTTCGCATTTCCAAACGGTCAAAGAGTTCGTCCAGCGGGGAACGGAAGTCCTCATCTTCCTCCCGGACTTCCCCGGCCCGTATCATCTCCATGACCATCGGGAAGTTCTGTTCATCGGGCGGGGCTTCATAGTGGAGATAGAACACCAGCGCCAGCAGGAGCATTTGCGCCGCCTGATCCCAGAAGGGGTCTTGGGACTGTGAGCCTTTGGGCGTGGTGTTCTTAAAGAGGTTCGTCACCAGCCGTTGGATGTCGTTGTCGCTGCGGAGATAGACAAAGGGGTTGTAGCAGCAGCTCTTTTCCATGTTGATAAGGTCGATCACCTTAATGTCGTACCCCTTGGCTTTCAACAGGTTCCCGGTGTCCCGCAGCAGCTCGCCCTTGGGATCGAGGCAAACAAAGCTGGTGTTGGCGTTCATAATATTGGGTTTTGCAAAAAACCTCGTCTTGCCAGCGCCGGAGCCGCCGCACACTAAAATATTGAGGTTGCGGCGGTGCTTGCGTCCGTCCAGGCCAATCGCCACATTCTGCGTCAGTATCTTGTTGGCGGTGGCCTTTTTGTCTGCGTACTTCTTCCTGACGCTTTGGGCCGTGCCCCACTTGGCGGAGCCGTGTTCCTCCCGCCTGCGGTAGTTGCGGTCGGTGGAAAGATAGATACCAATGCCCAGCCCATAGCACAGAATAAAAATGAGGACAGTTTTCAGGCTGTCCTCGCACAGTACGATGTGGAATGGGTCATTGAGGGCCGCGCCGCCGTAGCGCACCAGCCCCACCAGCCCGCCGCCCATATAGGGAGCCAGCAGCAGGGCCAGCCAAATGGCGGGGATCAGGCCGCAGGCGTAGAGAATGAGCCGGGACGTGGAGAATTTATCTTGCCGCACGGTCAGCCCTCCTTTTCGCCCGCTTGGTGGGCGCGTCAATGACTTTGAGAATGAGGTCGTCCACATCCTGGGTGGGCTTGCCGTCTCGGAGGGTGTCGTTGCGGAAGTCGGTCAGGCCCCGCACCATGAGCCGCTGTTCAAAGTCATTCAGCGTGACCACTCGTTTTTCATCACGCATAGAGCGCCCTCCTTACCTCGCGCCGTCGTCCCGGTTTTTCTGCGCTTTCTCCTGAGCGGCAAAGAGCCGGTTCATATCGGCGGAGATGGTTCCAGCGATTTCCCGGATGGTGCCCACCTCGCCCCGGATAGCCTGCGCGTCCATCTGGCTGTATTCCTCCGGCATACGCTCAAAGGAAAAGCCCTCCACCGACACGCCGTTACGCTGGCACAGCATATAGGACACGCTGTACGCCACAAAGTCCGGGTTCTGGCATTGAAAACTGCCCTTATCCATGTGGGCGCGGGCCAATTCCTGGGCCAGCCCCCGGAAGATGGCGGGGGCGTCCAGCCCTTGCCGCACCCGGATGGTGTTCTCCTTGCCGGAATAGGCCACGTTCGCGCCCTTCGGCAGTTCATTGGAGATGGCGAAACGGCAGGGGGCGTTGTTCATCAGGGCTTTCAGCAGCAGACGCCCGTCACGGGCCACCGGGGGCGCGGCCCGCTGGGTGGAGTTGGTCTGGGAAATGTCGAACATCTTCTTGGGGTTGTAGAACACGCCGGTGGAGCCATCCTCCTGACGGGTGTACTCCTTGCCGGGTTCCAGGATGGTGATGGCTCCCGCGCCCCGTTTGACGTACACGCCGCTGGCCTTCCATGTGTCAAAGTCGGCCAGCTTGGTGGCATCCGGCTTTTGGGCGGCAACCAGGATGGCGTTGCTCACGGAGTAGCGGTCAAAGCGGGCCTGCACATCCAGGTAATCGCAGAACAGGCCCCCGTCCATGCTCATCTCATGGGCAAAGGTGTCGATCATCTGGTAGACGCCCTCGCGCTCCTGCTGTTTCCTCGCCGCCCATGCGTCTTTATCAAAGGATGCGTCCCCGCGCTGGTCGGGCTGGGGGGCAAACAGATCGTCAAAGTTTTCCATGCCTTACCTCTCTTTCAGTCGTTTCGGTTTATACTTCTTGCGCGGGGCCAGGTGTTTCGGCCCCTTGGAGGTCTTGGATTTCTCCCTGGAGGACGCCGCTTTCTCCCGCCGCTCCGCCTTGATCTCCGCTATTTCCTTACGGACGGAGGGCCGGGAACGCTCCTGGGGATCAGAAATATCCTCCCCGGCTGGCTCTTTGGGCCTTGAGGTAGGCTCGGACTGACGGGATTTCGCCACCCGGCCCTCCGTAGGGTTTTGGTTCTGGCCCTCCTCCTTGGCGGGGTCAGGCCCCAGCAGCGCCTCCAAAAATTCATCCATTTCCTGTTCGGGGGCGGTACGCTCCGGGGCGGGCAGCTCGCCCTCCTGCTCCGGGACGGGGGAGAAAAGCGCGTCCAGAAATTCCTCGGTTTCCTGCTCGGTCATCGGCTCCGCCGCCGCTGGGGTTTCCGGCTGGTCAGTGGCCTGCTCGGCACGGCTGCGCTCGATCTCGCTCCTGATCTCGGCCATATCCACCGTAGCGAGGTCAAACCGCTCAAAGATGCGGTTGATCTTGCTGGCGTCCTCGGCCCGCACCATAATGTCAGTGATGCCGTCCGTGGCGTCCCGGTCTTTCAGGACGCAGTAGAGGACGCCGTACTTCTTGGCCTCCCGGCAAAACAACTGGAGGTCGGTGTCCTTCACGGCGAACACCTTCAACTCCTTGCCGCTGCGGAGCATATTTGTCAGCCGGGTCTTGCCCTTGGTTTTCTTTTGTTCCCGCAGGATGGCGTACAGTAGGATGGCAAGCTGCTTGGCTCCCGTACCGGCCAGCTTGACCGCCACCTCACCTGTTTCCAGTGACATCCTCACGACTTGCTCCGCCGCGTCGCCTGAATAACTGCTCATGCTTGTTCAACTCCTTTCGTTCGGTTTCCTTTTGCTTTACCAGCCGCTCCAGGTTTTCCTTGACCTGCCCGGAACGCTGGGCGATGCCGTCACATAAGACCACCTCCTTTCGCAGCACCTTCAGACGGCTGGAAATGGTACTGATTTTGCTTTTAACTTCCTCGGCGGCTATGGTATCGCCCTGACGCACCAGCCGACGCAGTTCCTTTCGGAGTTCCTGGCGCTGGGCGGTCAGGGTGTCAATCTCCGCCGATGACTGCTCCCGGCAGGCGGTCAGTTCCCCGATGGTGCCAATGTGCCGTTTGCCCAAAAACCGGGTTTCCGCGTCCAGCCTGTCCAGCTTGGCGATGTCCTCCCGCAACAAAAAAGACACCCGCTTGACGGATGCCGGTCGCTTGACAATAATGTGCAGTTCGTAGCAGTAGCGGAAGTAGAGCGCCCGCAGGCCGGTGATTTTCTTGCGGGGCTGGCCCCGCACCCGATAACGCCGGGGTGGTCTGTGTTCCACCTCCGGGAATGGGGCCTGTTTGCGGAGATTTTGCAAAATACGCACCTTGATTTCTTCCAGCGTGTAGCCCTCGCCCAGCTTGTGGAAACGAAAATACCCGTCCGCGTCAGGCGGTTTCAGCCCCGGATATTTCAGCGGAGCGCCGCCCTTGCCGTGGGTCTTGAATTGGTAGCCCATCTCGCCCATCACCCGGATAAAATCTCGCTCGGTGGTGGACGCAAGGATGGCCCGGTCAATGTCAGCCCGGATGGTGTCCCGGTGGGTGGGCTTGCCATTCTGCTCCGCCTGCCACTCGGCGTAATTTTTGCCCCGCCCACCGGGGTTCTCAATGACAGAAATGGCATACTCCCGGCAGAGCCGGTCTGACACCTCCCGCATACGGGCATAGTCGGCGGGAGAATTATAAAACTTTTTCCCATCCGCCCAGGACACGGAGTTAATGACAAAGTGGTTGTGATAGTGCCCGGTGTTGCAGTGGGTCGCCACCACCACCTCAAAACGGTCGCCCCATAACTCCTGCGCCAGTTTGACGCCGATCTCATGGGCCACCTCCGCTGTCACTTCATCCGCCTTGAACGATTGGTAGCCGTGGTAGCACACCCGGCCCCCCAGCTTGCCATAGAAACGCTTCGTTTCCATGAATTGCGCGGCGGCGGTGTCCTCCCGGCAGTTCAGGCAGGACACATAGGAGCGGCGCTCGGTTTTCATCTCATTGGCGGCGTACTCCAGCACGTTGTCAACAGCGTGGAAGGACGCCAGTTCCGCATAGCCGCCCTCGGTGGTCTTTTCCGGGTTCCGGGCGTAGTTTATCACCCTGTCCACGCGCCCCTTGATGGGCCAGATAGAGGTCACGGCCATATCAGTCGGCGGGGGTGGTGTAGGTGTCCACGATCAGCTTCTCCACGGCCCGGTTGTCCTCCAGGGCCTTGCGGAGCTGGGGCACGTCCAGCAGGCCGATGGAGTTGGCCCGCTTCAAAATCTGGTCGATGTTGTAGCCGACGCGCCGCACCTCCCGGATCAGCAGGGGCACCTCGGCGGGCGGGTTCTCCTTCACCGTCGCGCCGTTAAGGATGCGGCGGCAGTAGCCCTCACGGGACAGGCCCGACTTGCGGACTTTCTTTGTGAGAACTTCCAGTTCATTCTTAGAGAAGTAGATTTCTACTCTGCAATTACGTTTTCTCATATTGCCTCCTTGGTCATTGGGTTTACGGTTTGAAAAGTATCTTTCTTTTCCTTCGATGGTGTGCTATACTATCCGTGAGGTGATGGTATGACAACGGCACAAATCAACCGTAGAATTGCGGCGGTAAAAACGGCTGATGCGATCAATGCCATTGAAGGTGTGCCGGTTTCCCGGTATGCTCGGACACTTTCGCAAAGCTGGGCGAGGGGAGAGATCACCGGCGCACAGATGAAGCAGGCGCTTTGGGCTTCTCACGAAAAACTTGCCGCACAGGTACGGAAACATGGCTGACCCATATCTCTACGAGGATGTTCCCGTTCTGCGGAACACACTTGCCATCAAGGATGAAAAGACGCTGGATTTGATTGAAGCGGAACGCTCCCGTGCTAACATGATGCTCCTATATGAGCAGGGGTTTCAGGACTTTACGCCAGAGGGATTGCAGGCCATCCACCGTTTTCTGTTCGAGGACATTTACGCTTGGGCGGGCAAGTTCCGTATCATCAACATCGAAAAGCGGGAAAAACTTCTTGCGGGCCGCAGCGTGTGGTACAGTAACGATGAAGCCATCGCGGATGATTTGGCTGCTGTCTTTCGGGACATCCAGGAACAGGATTGGAAAAGGCTTTCCCGGAAAGCCTTTGTGTCGGCCATATCCCGATACTTTGCGAGGATTTGGCAGATACACCCCTTCCGTGAGGGGAATACCAGGACAGTGGTTATGATGCTGACATTCTTTGTCGAATATCATGGCTACTACATGGATCAGGAGCTTTTAGCGGAGAGCGCCGGTTATGTGCGGGATTCCTTTGTGATGGCGTCCTTAGACCAGTTCTCTGAATATGAATATCTTGAAAAGATACTGATGGACGCTGTTTGTGATGATCCGATTGAATACGACTTGTCGCCGGATATTGAGCCGGAGCATCAGCGTTCAGCAAAATATCAAAAGTATCAGCGGGAACACTACACACCGGAGCCGCACTATCGGCGCGAGGATTAAATGGATGGACGCCAACTGACAACGTTCAGTTGGCGTCTATTTTTCGTGTGGGGTCATGCGGGGTCATAGGGGCGGCAAGCCCCTGTCAAGCTGAATTTGCACAAGCAGATTCGTTGCTTGTTAAGACAATACCGCCCTCTGCGCCTGCGGCGCGGGAGAACGTGCGGGGTTGGTGGCCGTCCTACCCGGTTTCCCTCTTGGGCGGACGCTCGGCCAGCCAAAATTCCCGCTTGGCCTGCATATACTCGTCGTAGGCAAGCTGCCGTTTGATACGGTCAAGCCACGCCCACTCCGCTGGGGAAACACGGCGGGCGGGCCTGGGAGGGGGCTTGCTCTGCGGCACTTTCACAGGTATGGGAAAAGCACCTCCTTTTTTCAGCGTGTGACACCAAAAATGGCGTCATAATCGGTTAAGGCACAAATAAAGTGACGCCATTTTTAGCGTCACGGGGGTTTTAAGGGAAAAAGTGGCGTCAAATTTGGCGTCACAGTCAAAAGCTGTTCAGAAAATCCATGATCGTATCATCCGCTCCGTCCTCGTTGACGGTTTCCGTCTGCACAGTCTGAACAGGGGCTTGGCCCAGGGCGGTGCAAAGTTCCTCACGAATAACACTGCGTACTATACCGCTGATACGCTCCGCCTGCTCTGCCTGATTGACAATGGCAAGCACAGCCCTGTTCATAGACGCCGGATTCAGGTTCTTCAGGTATTCCCATGCCTGCCTGTCCTCCGGGTTATCAAGGTCAAAGCGGAGGGTCATCCGTTTAATCTGCACGGACAGCACCGCCTTTGCGGAGCGCCATCTCGCACAGGTACTCGTAGCCCTTGGCCGTGGCGCAAATGTCCTCGTTGATGGTCACGCGGTCTGCGTTATACTCGCCAAAGTTGCGGATCAGGCAGCTCCCACCGCCCAGCACATAGAGCCGCATGAGGGCGGGATTATATTCACGTTCCCGCAGGATGCGGAAGATCTCGCGGACGTACTCTGCGGCGGTTTCCCGGATAGTGGTCAGGTAGTCCTCCTGAATGTCTGCCGTACCAAAGCGCAGCACCCGGTTGATGATGGAGTCGTCCACCGTGGCGTGGTGGGTTCGCATGACGTTCTCCCGGACGGCCAGCATACATTGGTGGGTGCCGTACTTCTCCGTAAACATTCGGTCAGCGGCGGGCTTGCGGTCATTGATAAACATAATGTTCATGGTGCCGTTGCCAATGTCGCACAGCATATTCACACCCTGGAAGTCCCTGATCTGGCTGGCTACCGCCGCAAAGCCCTGGGGAAACACGTCAGCCCCGGCGATCTCCATCCGGTACTCTTTCCCCCGGAAGGTAAAGTCCACGTCCCGGTCGCGCAGAAGATACGCCTTGAAGTCCTCCCGCTGCTGGCTCACCCAGGTCAGGGGCAGGCCCACCGCCAGACGCACCTTGGCGGAGGTCAGGCCGTACACGTTCAGCTCACGGGCCACCGCCGCCAGGGTCAGGAGATAGTAGTCATCGTCCCCGGTCTTGTCGGCGGCAAACTCCTTGTGGCCCGTGCCGATCAGGTGGTAGCGGCCCCCATAGACCAGCAGATCGTCCTTGAACACTGGCTCGGTGTCATAGCTGGTCAGCCCTGCGGGAAAACAGCAGTTTGCCGTCTTGATGTTGCCATAGCCGTTGTCAATGCCGATGATCTTCAAGCCTTGGTACTCTTTCACCGGCTCCATTCCTCCTTTCGCGGTATCAGCCCCAGCTTGCGCTGGAGCAGTTCATTCACGTCTTTTCCGCTGGTGGGCGGCTGGTCTAACACCGTGTAGCGGTCTTTCAGTCCGCCCATGATGCCCGCCGCCGCGCCCCGGCCCACCTCGTCATTGTCCAGGTGGAGCTGCAAGGTGTGGACGTTGGGATGCTCCTGAAGATACCGGCTGAGAGCGACAGGCACCACGTTCTCCCGCTTGGTCTGATAGACACCGGCCAGGGAGAGCAGGCTGTCCTTCTGCCAGTCCCAGCCACGGCTCAGCATCAGGGTGGCGTAGCTCATCAGGTCGATGGCCGATTCAAACAGGTGGAGCCTGCCCGATTCCTTCGGAGCGGAAATGGAGAACGAGTAGTGCTTGTCGCTGCCCGTCACCTCGCCCTTGAAATTGCCCATCGTCCCCCGGAGAGCGGCGTAGCGCATTTTGCCCTCCCGGTCATACCCGGCGAACAGGGCGTTGTGGTACTGCTTTGTTTCAGCCAGTAACTTGTGTTCCAGGCAGTAGTCCAGAATGACGGGGTGGATGCCCCGGCCCATGAGGTAGTTCAGCGCCCGGTCGTTGTTGCTGTTCAGTTCCGGCATAAGCAGTTTCCGGGGTGGGTCAGGCTTGGGGGCGGCACGGGAAACGGGCGGCAAAACCGCCGCCTGTCCTACCAGCATTTCCACCGCCTGGGTAAAGGGAACGTCCTGCACCTTAATGAGATAGTCCAGCGCTGTCTTGCCTCCGATCTTTTGGGAAAACCAGTGCCATTTCCCGTTGCTGATTTTCAGGCTGTCATGCTCACGGGTGCAATAGGTGCTGCCGCCGACATGGACAAGCTGGTGGGGGTCAAAGTGTTGCAGGTAGGTCAGCAGGTCAATCTCCTTGGCCTGGGCGATCTGCTCCGGCGTGACGTAGCCCATCTACCGTCCCTCCCGCTGTTTTTTCCTCTGCTCCTGTTGGTATGAGATGGCGTCCGCAGAACGCTCATAGGCATCCCGAATACCTTCCAGGTAGCCAACCTGATGATTTTGCCACTGTTGGAATACCTCTGCCAGCGGTTTGCGGACTTTCAGGAGGGGGCCGATCTGCGTCATGGGCAGTTCGCCCTCTTTTGTTTCCTCCACAATGGCCTCCCGGATGGCGTATTCCAGGGCGTGGGTCAGCATTTGGTCAGGGGGCTGGCCCAGTAGCCACTTCCGATACTGTTCCAGTTCAGCGGTCATCTTCTGGCACAGTTTGGCTTGCATTTCTTCGCCAATCATGATTCATCAGCTCCTTTTTCAGATAGTAATAGCCGATAGACTTTCGGATTGAAAATCTACCGGCTATGTACGGTTCCTGTTGTAAGGGGGCGCAAAAGATGGTATAATGCGGAAAAAGAGAATTGCGTATGGAGGTGCCGCATGGCAGACCATGAATATATCCCCGCTACCAAAAAGACGGCGTATCTGGATAAGCAGATGTTCGCCACCATCATTTGCATGATCCCCGCAGGGAAACTCACCACCTTGGACGCCATCTGCGAGATGTGGGCCAGACGGAAGGGAGCGGACTACTGCGAGATTGAGGGCGGCGGTATCATGCCCTTTGACAAAAGGATGTTCTGGACGCCTGCCGATGTCCAGCGTGTGGACTTTATCACAGAATTGAAAGACTATGGCAAAGCAGACACGGGCAGTTTGATACCCTATTGGCGCTTGATCTCGCTCCGTGGGATGCTGATAGACTATGGCCGTTATTTTGACAAGGAGGCACAAAAGACGCTGTTGGAACGGGAAGGCCATGTGATTGAACAGCCCGATCCCAATAAGCGGCTGTATCGGGTTCAGAATTATAAAGCGGCCCTCTTTGACTTGAACAAGCTGATAATTAAAGAATGAGAGTGTTTTTTTATGAGCGAGTTACTGCATCAAAACTCCAAAGGCGTTAAAATGGTTCGTGAAGATTATAAAAAGCGCAGTCAGGTGAAAGTATTTTCCGAATTTCAGGGAAAACGCTACGTTATACACTCATATCGCTTTAATCTCATTTCTGACCGTTTTGATTCCCCGTTTTGCTCTTGGGCGAATTTAGACTGCTGCGGCGGATGGAGTTCTGACGATTCCTACCTTGATACGGCTGTTCAGGAAGGCAAGAAGTTGTATGCGGGCCGGTATCAACGCTTGCAGTCATCGTATTTTCCCGATCTCCCGTCAATGGAGGAAGCCCTGCAAGAATTTCAGAAAATTGTAGATGCGCTCCCTGCCGGAGTTACCGCTGGCGTTGAAAGCAGGCATGATATGGAGGATTTTCTGCACACATTTATATGCCGTGAAGGAGCGATTGCGGACTATTTTGATCTTGGTGATGTTTTCAAGTTCTATGGCAGACTTGGATTAGTATTTCCTCCATACGTCGTCGATCAGGTAAAGGCTCTGTGCCAGATTGAAATGAAGTCCTTTGGAGGAGATAAGCCGCCGTTCCTCTACTATCAGGCTGGCGGGCCTGTTGAGTTAATCACAACCGGGCTGCTCTTGGGTTATCCGATTGAGTCAACGGCAAGCCTTCTCTGCGGCTATTGAGATTGTGCCCTTTCTTTTCAGATAGTAACAGCCGGGGGATTTTCAAAACGAAAATCTCCCGGCTGTTTTTCACCGTGCGTCCCTGTCAGTTTTTTTGCGGGGGCGTTCACCGTTCATGTCCGCCATCCTGTAAACATCATAGCCCTCGTAGTGGTAGCTGGCGTCCACGCCCTTCATATAAACCTCTCTGTCGTTGATCTTATCGGTCAGGGCCGCTTTCAAAAGGGTCTTGATTTCCAAATCCCGGACGGGGCTGCGCTCCATCGCCAGCAGATAGTCCTCCTTATCCACTTGGCTCCAATCAATAACCTGCCGGAGTTCCTTTTTCAGTATGGCGTCCAGCCAAAGCCGGGTGCTTCTGCCGTTTCCCTCCCGGAACGGGTGCGCCACATTCATCTCCACATATTTCTCAATGATCTCGTCAAAGGTGGATTGGGGCATCTGCCCGATATGCTCCAGCGCCGCTTGCAGGTAGAGGACAGGGGCAAAGCGGAAATTCCCCTTTGCGATATTGACGGTGCGGACTTGCCCCGCAAAGCCGTATATCTCACCAAACAGGTATTCATGGATTTGTGCAAGCCCCTGAAAGGTTCCCACCTCAAACACGTCCAGCAGGCCCTTTTCAAACAGTTCCAGCGCCTTGGCCTTGCTGATCCGTTCCTCCACCCTGGCAAGCTCCGCCGAGTCGGTGATGCCAAATTTGTTCTCCAACGCCATGCCGTATATCCTCCTGAAAAAGTTTCCTGTTATTGCTATTATACCGAAATAACTGCGCTTCGTCAATCGTCCGGCTATGCAAAAGGCGGCGCTGGTGTGTACCAACGCCGCCCTTCGTCACAGGATGCCAGCCTTTTTGAGATACCCCACACCGTCATAACAGCCCCGGAAGTAGACCGACTGCATCTCCAAATCCACAAGCTGGTTTCGCAGGCCCACCACCGTAATGAGCGCCGCGCACTCCTGTTCCGTCAGCGCCGCCGATTGTTCGGTGTCAAGTGCATCCATCACTCTGGGATATTGCTCATTGATGCTGCTGATCTTACCCTGAATGGAACGGTAATTCTTATCCGTTTTGGAGAGCCTTGCGATAACGGTACTCAAATACTCCTGAAATGCCGTGCCCTGGGCATCCACAAAGGTTTCAAACTTAATTTCGTCAGGCACCATTTTCACCTCCGTCTGTTTGCTGCGGCCATTATACACCATGCCCACCGGCACGGCAAATGTGCGTTTTAGCGCTCCCGGTCGGAGGGTTCCCGTGCGGGGCCGTCGCCCTCATCCAGTTCCCCGT
>CAJUQD010000070.1 GCA_910588105.1 uncultured Oscillospiraceae bacterium
CCCGCCTTCGGCAACCCGGACAAGTTCTGCTATGACCCGGAGCAGACCAACTGGATGAGCGCCACGGTGGAGACGCTGGATCAGCGGATCATCCCCTACATCAAGGCCATCTGCAAACGGGACCCCTTCACCGGCAAGGTGGTCACTGGCGGCATTGTCACCGTAAAAGATTCCTCCTGGCTGTTGAGCTGGACCATCAACCGCCAGCCCCAGTTCCGGGAGCAGCCCCGTGACCACTGCCTGGTGTGGGTGTATTCCCTGTTCACCGATAAGCCCGGCGACTATATCAAGAAGCCCATGCGGGAGTGCACCGGCAAGGAGATCTGCATGGAATGGCTGTACCATATCGGGGTGCCCGAAGAGAGCATCGAGGAACTGGCCGAGTGCAGCGCCAACACGGTGCCCGTGATGATGCCCTACATCGATGCCTTCTTCATGCCCCGCAACGACACCGACCGCCCCAAGGTCGTGCCGGACGGCGCGGTAAACTTCGCCTTCCTGGGCCAGTTTGCCGAGATCGCCCGGGACACCATCTTCACCACCGAATATTCCATGCGCACCGGCATGGAGGCGGTCTACACCCTGCTGAACGTAGACCGGGGCGTGCCCGAGGTGTGGGGGAGCACCTACGACATCCGGGATTTGCTCAACGCCTCCATCATGCTCCGGGACGGTAAGCCGCTCACCGAGATGGATATGGGCTTCCTGGAGAAGCTGGTGGCCAGGAAGCTGCTGGGTAAGATTGAGGATACCGACATTAAAAAACTGCTGGAGGAATACCACGTAATTTAAGTCTTCTTGCTGGGGCAGGCGGTATATCGCCTGCCCTAACATTTTTCAAAAATCAGTTTGCGCTTAAGCCGCTGCCCTTTCCCACAAAGCCTGAAGCTCGGCTTTGCGGGGGTCTCATTTGGGCGGGCCCGAAAAAGCATTTTTGCCACATTGAGCCATCTAATGATAATCCGAACGCTGTCCTCCAAGTGGGGGATGTGTTCGGATTTATCATTTCTATTATCAACATTTTATAAATGCAGTTCCCTCTGTCTATTTGGTGTGCCAGGGAAAATGTTCTGTGCTTAAATATTTGTACTACTTGTACTACGCAAAAGCGATGGCTCGGGAGACCCGAGCCATCGCCGCCTTTTTATTGGGAAACAGTACCAGTGATATGGACATCTCGCGGGTTGTTATTTTCAACAGAGAAATGATAGGTTTCTGTGGCTGTCAAATTGCTGAAAGTGTAGTCGGTACCAAAGAAAGTTCCGACATCTCTGTTTACTGTACCCACCAGTCCACCACGGCTGTTATACAGTCTTACCGTGAGTGAAACACCAATGTTACCCACTAAATGAATCTTAATGGTCTGCGTATTAGTTTTGTAGTTAAAGGTATTGTTTACTGTGCTTTCAGCCCCAACATCCCAGTCAATGGATGTCGAGCCAGTTGCCAGATCATGAATGGTGCTACGCGCAACTGGCCCGCTTCCCATCACAGCGTCACTGACAACACAGGCAGAAAGATCAACCGGTTCGGTTGCGTCCACTGCACTCACGATAACACCATCAGCAGCATAGTTATCCAATATCTCGACATCAATATTGGCCGCAGACTTAGCAGTTAGCGGAAGGTCGGCGGCAACACAGGCAGAAAGATCAACCGCTTCGGTTACATCCGTTGCGCTCACACTCACACCCTCGGCGGCGTAGAAATCCAGTTCCTCCACATCGACATTAGATGCCGAGGTACTTACGATTGCGAAAGAAGCAATCAGAGAAAGAGCGAGTAGGAAAGAAAATGCTTTTTTCATGGTAAAACTTCTTTTCAAAATTTTTAAGTTTGTGTTGCGTGGAAATTTCGCGGTTGGTGCATACTTACATTTTAATCATCCCCTTTCGTGCGAAATCCACTTTTGATAATTACAACCCAATATTGAATTTCCTCAATTTCAAGAGCTTTCAACACATATGATATTTTTTGTTTTGATTAAGTGTAATCAATTCCCCACCACATCATATAAAACATTTTTTAGACTTTTCCAGAAATTAGGGCTACGCCCTTCGCTGACAGTGATTGTTGCGCCGTTCAAGCCAACGCATTTTATGGTGTAACGTCTTGTCGCTGAAAGATTTGTGAATTGGCAATTAGAATGTTTGGAATCGATGTCACTAATCATCAAGTAGTTTTCATCATCTGCCGCATCGTAGAGCATAACAGAACCATCAAAGTCAGCGTCCATTTTAACCGAAATAGATATTTGCGAATAATTTGTATAGAAAACATACTGATCCAAATTTTCGGCGGTTGTTTCAATAGAACTCGCAACAAGATTAAACGTATCTTCTTCAATAGCGGGAACTATTGGATTCATTTGGGCGTGCATATCCCGGATTGTAAGCAAACACAGTGAAAGCAAAGTTGCTGTAATGATGGTAATTAAGACGGTTGAAATTGCAACTCGAATGCGATGCATTCGAATTTTTTTCGCATAATTTTTTACTTGAATTTCATGCGTATCTATTTGGTGATTCCAGCTAAAATCGTTTTTTTGCATCCTTTGGAATTTTTCTCTGCAAGAAGAACACTCCTTCAAGTGTTCTTCAATCGCAGATCGGCTATCCGCTGAACAGCTATCATCTAAATACAGCGGAAGTAAATCTTCCACAATTTCACAAGTCAATTTCATTTTGTCCCCTCCATGGATTTAATCAATTTTTCCTTTGCCCGATAAAAAGTTACTTTTGCCCAAGATTCAGTTTTTTCACATATTTCTGCAATGTCTTTAAAACTCAACTCGCTGAACACGCGTAGCATAAATACTTCTTTATAAGGTTCCTTTAACATATGCAGACGTTTATGAGCCTCTATTGCCTGTTCCCTATCTGATAACTTCTCGAAAAGCATATCCTCCGTTGTAAAATTTTGGACAGAATCATCTTGTAATTGTAAATTTCGTCCTCTGCGCTTTAGTTCTTTATTTAAAGCATTTTTAGCAATTTGGCATAGCCAAGTTTCAATTTTACACTCTCCCCGAAATTGTCCTATATGCAAATATGCCTGATAAAGAGTTTCCGACGTTAGCTCTTCAGCTAAGTCCTTATCTCTGCAAAGTGTCAATAAAAAGCGGTATATCACAGGTGCATAATCATGAAACAGATTCTCGAATTCAGACATGGCCTATCACCTCGATCTGTATATAAGAGTAACGACTTCCAAAAAAGATACAAATTTTTTGGAGAAATTGCAATTGATATTATACCATATAGTTGCAACATACTTTTTTACGAAAATAAGCACAAAATTATTGATGCTGCTCTGTTTTATGCCCTTATATATTGTGAATTTATACAGGCAGAGTGGGAACACCGTAAAAGATGTTCCCACCCTTGCTGTTCTTATTTCTGCTGCATTGATTCCTGTCGTTTTTTCCACTCGGCAAACTCCCGTTGCCCTTCCTCACTCTCGAAAAAGGCTTGAATCTCCGGGAGCAGCACCCGGGTCAGGGCCTCCACTTCATGGAGGGGTATTCCTGTGCCGTAGTCGTTGGGTTTCTTTTTTCTTGCCATAGGAGCTGCCCCCGTTCTAAAGCTGCCCCTCGTCGAACAGATAGCCTTGGAACACCGTCCCGTCCCCGGTGATAAAGCGGCCCCTCGCGTCCTTGGGTATCTGCTCGGCGGCGCTGTGCGTGCCGCTGGATGTGGCCAACGAGCGTTTCCCGTGGGAATTGCCCCTAATCGTGCAAGCGGTCCTGAGCGGGTTGGCCATTACCGCCGGGGAGCTGGCGGCGGGGCTGGTGCTCAACGTCTGGCTGGGGCTGGGCATCTGGGACTACACTGGGCAGTGGGGGAACCTCTGGGGGAAGATATGCCCGCTGTACACGGCCTTGTGGTGCCTGCTGGCCGGGCCGGTGATTGTGAGCTTCGACTGGCTGGACTGCTGGCTTTGCGGCGGGGAGAGGCCGAGGTACAAAATTGTTTGAGGAGGATGGGAGATGCACGAGAACTGCAATCCCAGCGACTGCCCGGTGTCCGCCCGGGTGGATGCGCTGGAAAAAGAGTTTAACCGCTACCGGGGGAATTCTTCCGACACCCACCGGCAGATGTTTGAGCGGATCGGGGCGCTGGAGCAGAGCGGGGCGACCCTGAAAGCCAAGCTGGACGGGATGGACGAAAAGCTGGACGCTATCACGGAAAAGGTGAATACCCTGGCGGAAAAGCCTGCCAAACGGTGGGAGAGCGTCGTGGGCTATGCCCTCAGCGCCCTGGTTGGGGCGTTCCTGCTGTGGCTGGCATCCGGTCTGCCGGGGCTGAAATAAGAAAGGGGATAATACTTATGAGCGAGAAAACAAAGAAATGGCTGCGCGCGGCGGCGGTACGCCTGCAACGGCGTGCCAGACTATGACGCGAAAAAGATGATCGACGCCTGCCTGGAAGTGTCCACCGACTTCTCCGCCATCGTGGACGGCGAGGCGGTGTGGATGGACGGGCATATCGGGGTCTTATGTGGGCGGCGGCCTGGTGGTGGAGGCCACGCCCAAGTGGCGGGGCGGGGTGCAGTGGTCCACGCTGGCCAATACGGCGGGGACGAAAACGCTCCCCGGCACCGCCGGGAGCCGGACGTGGACAAAGCACGGCAAGCTGCCGTGGGTGGATTATGCCGCGGAGCGCGAAAAGGAGGAGGGCGGCGAGATGTCTTATGGGCAGTGGAAGGAATACATGGACCGCTACCGCCGGGAGCTGAGGGCGGATCACGACAAATGCTGGGCGGAGGAGGAGCTGGACGCAGCGGTGGCCGCCGGGATCACCGACGGCAAGCGGCCCCACGACCTGGTCACCCGCGAGGAGGCCGCGATTATGGCGATGAGGGCAAGGGCGGGGGGATAACTCCCGCTCTTTTTTATGTGTAAACTCATGTGTAAAAGTACACAGATTTCAGGAAAAACTATGCACATTACAATCGGAGAAACGCACATTACAAAACGCCCAAAACCGTTGCGGCCGTAAGAAAAAACCGGGAAGCCTTTATTTATAAGGCTTCCCGGTTTGGCGCAGCGGGAGGGATTCGAACCCTCGAGCGGTTTCAGCCGCTACACGATTTCCAATCGTGCTCGTTATGACCTCTTCGATACCGCTGCAAATCGGTGGCGAAGTCACAATGCCTCTGGCCGCTGGTGGTGCGGCGCAACGTAGATTATTATACCAGCTTTTCCCCCATTGTCAAGTGGATTCTTCCCAATTCCCCGTTTTCTTTTTTTGCCCCTCCAGCCAAGAGCGCAGCAGGTACAGTGCCTCGGGGGACAGCAGCAGCAGCGCGGGCAGGTTTACCGCCGCCAGCAGGCCGCTGAACACGTCCACCACCTGCCATACCGCCGTCACGTCCCCCACCGCCCCCAGCACGATGAAGGCGGGAAACGCCAGCTGGTACAACCCCTGGGCCCACCGGGCGGGCGTGAGGGTCTCCACCCCCCGCCGCCCGTAATATCCCGAGCCAATCAGGGAGGTAAAGGCGAACAGGATCAGGCTCACCGACACGATCCATTCCCCCGCTTCGCCGAACAGGGTGGCGAAGCCCGCCACCGTAAGCGGTGCGCCTAGCAGCTCCTGGGGCACCGCTCCCCCCTCCGCCAGGGGAAGCATCGCGGCCGGGTCGTACACCCCGGAGGTGAGTATGACCAGCGCCGTCACCGTGCAGATGACCATGGTGGCAAAAAAAACCTCTAAAATCCCCCACATTCCCTGCTGGGCCGGCTCGTCCACGTCGGCGCAGGCGTGGGCGATGGCGGACATGCCCACCCCGGCCTCGTTGGTGAACACGCCCCGGGCCACCCCGTAGCGCAGGGCCGCCCCCATGGCGTATCCCCCCGCCACCGCCCGGGGGGCGAAGGCATACCCCACAATCTCCGCAAGCGCCCCCGGTACCGCCTGGTAGTTGGCGGCAATCACCGCCAGCCCGCTCCCCACAAACAACAGGGCCATGGCAGGCACCAGCAGCTCACAAATCCTGCCGATGCGCTTGATGCCCCCCATCAGCACCACGGTGGTGACCGCCGCCAGCACCATCCCCACCGCCGCCGGACTGAGCCCTCCGGCGGCTGACAGCGCCCCGGCGATGGAGTTGGCCTGGGCCAGGTTGCCTCCGGTCAGCGTCTCCGCAATGCAGAACAGGGCAAACAGTTTTGCCAGTCCCGGCAGGCGAAGCCCCTTTTCCATGTACTGCATGGGCCCGCCCTTCCAATGGCCGTCGGCCCCGCGCTCCCGGTGTCGCACCGCTAAAATTTTCTCCCCGCACCCCGTCATCATACCCAGCAGGGCGGACATCCACATCCAGAACACCGCCCCCGGCCCGCCGTAGGCGATGGCGGTGGCCACCCCGGCAATGGATCCGGTGCCGATGGTGGCCGCCAGGGCGGTGGACAGGGCCTGGAGCTGGGTCACCCCCCGGCCCTCCTGCCGATTCTTTTTCCGGCGGAAGAGGGAACCCATAGTGGACCTCCACCACACGGGCAGCCCAAAGAGCTGGAAAAACCCGGAGCCGAAGGAGTACCACAGCCCCACTGCCAAAAACGCCGCCAGCAGCGGCCCGCCCCACAGAAAATCCCCCAGCCACTGGAAAAAAGCCATGTCCGCATCCCCCCTGTTGAGGAACCATATGCGGACATGGCTTCGGTTATGCGGCCCGGGCGGTCACTTCTCTCAAGGATCCTCCCTTGGGAGGGCCTCTCCTTTGTCCGGCGTCTTTTCCCGTTCCGGCCGCTTCCACAGCTTCAGCCGGGCGGACTGGTCGGGCAGGAAGCCCATTCGGTGCAGGGTGGGCAGCAGCGCGGCAAACAGCGCCGCCAGCATGACAGTCTGGATGGGCAGCATAACGGCGTTTTTTACCGCCCGCTCCCCCACCAGAACCCAATAACCCTTTCCGGCGGAGTACCATAGGTATGTCCCCAGGGACTGCAAAAACACATTCTGGACATTGGTAAACAGCTTGGCCAGGAAAATCCGCGCCACCGTCACCTCCGAGCGGTAGAGGAACAGCGCGTAGGTGAACACCCCCAGCATGGTGGTGAGGATGTAAAAGGGATTATAGCCTCCGTCCGGATTTATGAAGTAGCCCACCGTGTCCTCCACGAAGCCGAACAGCAGGGCGTTCACCGGCCCCCCCACCAGGGCGCACAGGGCCCGGGCCAGAAAACCCCAGGAAATTTTGGTTCCGGTGGCCACATAGATGGATGGAAGCCGGCCCAGCGCCACGCAGGCGGCCACCATCAGCGCGGAGAACACCAGCATCCGCAGCTTTTTCGCGTCCCGCGCGGCACACCGCCAGTAGGCACGGGAGAAGGGCGTTTTGAAGATTTCCATGAAAAAAGACCTCCTTTTTGTCCGGCAGCACCCAAAACGGGTATGCCGCATAAAGGAGGCCCAACGGGCGCGATTCCACCATGCGGCAGCGGGATGCGGAGGGCGCACTGCAAGCCATGGGCTTTTCGTCCGGCGGACAACTCCCCGTCCCGCCGGCACTGCGGAGGCAATGCCTCCTGACACGCGCGCTCCTACTCTGCCTGTTTTCCCAGTGTAACCCATCCCGGCCCAAAATGCAAGTGAATATTTTGCCGAATCCTCCCCGCGCGGCGGATGGGGAACCACCGTTTCTCCCGCGGCGGGTATTGAATTTCCAACGGAATATGGTATACTCTTCCTCAATAAGTCCGCATATATAGAGAGAAAGGCTGTGACCCTATTGTACGATTTCTACGATCTGGCGCTGTACCTGCTGCTCTACTCCTTCCTGGGCTGGGCGGCGGAGGCGGGGTACTACGCCGTCACCCGGCGTAAATTCTGCAACCGGGGCGTGGTGGCCCTGCCGCTGGTGCTGTCCTACGGCTTCACCTTTGTGCTGCTCCTCCTGCTTCTGCCCACCCTGGCGGGGCGCCCTGTCCTGTCCTTCCTGGCCACTATGGTGATGTCCTCCGTGGTGGAGCGCATCGGCGACCACTTTTTCCAGCGGGTGGGCCCCAAGATTCGGTGGAACCAGGAGCGCAGCCGCCTGCTGTCCGGCACCGGCAAGGGCCTTTTGTCCTCCGCCCTGGTGGCGGGGATATACTACCTCGCCTACCTCATCATCCACCCGGTGCTGATGGCCGGGGTGCTGCTGGTGCCCGAGCCGCTCCGGCACATCGTAGTCATCGCCTGCTTCACCCTCACCGCCCTGGACTTTGCCGCCGTGTTTTACGCCGTGCGTACCGGGGACGCCTCCCACTATGAGCAGCGCCTGGCGGAAAGCAGCCAGGGGAAACTGGCCGGGCGCATCTACAACAGCGTGTGGAAGCGCCTGCGCAAGGCCTACCCCGGTTTGGAAGAGGGCCCCGGCAAAGAGAAGGAAACCTACACCTTTGCCAGGGGTCTGTGCTGGGACAAGCTGGTGTGGGTGTTCCTCCTCTCCGCTCTGCTGGGGGACATTATTGAGACCTTCTGGTGCGGCCTGGTGGACGGTGAGTGGATGAACCGCTCCAGCGTGCTCTACGGCCCCTTCAGCTTTGTGTGGGGTCTGGGGGCGGTGGTGCTCACCGTGGCGCTCCAGGGGCTGGCAGAGAAAAACGACCGCTATGTGTTCGCCGCCGGCTTTGTGGTGGGGGGCGCCTACGAGTACCTGTGCAGCGTATTCACCGAGCTGGTGTTCGGCACGGTGTTCTGGGACTACAGCGACATGCCGCTGAACATCGGCGGGCGCACCAACGTGCTGTTCTGCTTCTTCTGGGGCGTGCTGGCGGTGGTGTGGATCAAGATGATCTATCCCCCCATGTCCAAGGGCATCGAGTCCCTGCCCGCCCTGGCGGGCAAGGTCGCCACCTGGGCCGTGGTGTTTGTCATGGCCTGTAACGCCCTGCTCACCAGCGCCGCCATGCTGCGCTACTCCACCCGGCCCATCCAGCCCGAGCCTGCCAATGCCTTTGAGGAATTCATCGACCGGCGGTATTCCGACCAGCGCATGGAGGAACGCTGGCCCAACATGGTTGTCAGCGAGCCCGCCCAGCCGTGACCATCCCGGACAAAATACAGGGCCGTCCCCCATCGGGGACGGCCCCTTTTTCGCGTCTCAGGCGTCATTCCTCCTCATTCCGCAGCCTGCGGCGGGCCACCGCGAAGTAGCTGCCCGCCAGCACCACGTCCGCCCCCAGCCACGCGGCCGGCTCGGCGAAAAAGATGCCCGCCTCCCCCGCCAGCAGCGGCAGATAGAGGGCGGTGGCGGTGCGCATGAGGAATTCTACCACGCCGGACACCATGGGCAGGGCGGTGTTTCCCATCCCTTGGATTGCGGAACGGAGCACGTGGAGCACATACAGCACGGGCAGGCCCACGCTCATAACGGCCAGGTAGAAATAGGCCGTCCCCATGGCCTGCTCCACCTCCTGGGGCGTCCCGGAGATAAAGCCGCTCAAAATTGCCCGCCCGAACACCAGCATCACCGCGGCGATCACCAGCGAGGTGGCCGCCGCGATGGCCAGCGCTGCCCGGGTCCCCTGCCGGATGCGCTGGTGCCGCCCCGCGCCCAGGTTCTGGCCCACATAGGTAATCATGGCGTAGCCGTAGGAGGTGGCCGCGATTTCCAGCACGCCGTACAGCTTGTTGGTGGCGGTGAACCCCGCGATGAACACCACGCCGGAGCTGTTGACCACAAACTGCACGATCATGCCGCCCACGGCTATGATGCAGTTCTGAAACGCCATGGGGAAGCCCAGCCCCAGCAAATGGGGGGCCACCCCCCTTTGGAGGCGCAAATTGGCCCGGCCCAGCCGCAGCATCTCCAGCTTTCCTACGTGGTACAGGCAGAACAGGCCAGACACCACCTGGGCGATCAACGTGGCCGCCGCCGCCCCGGCGATGCCCCACTGGAACACCATCACGAACAGCAAATCCAGCGCAATATTCGCCGCCGAGGCCACCGCCATGGCCTGGAGCGGCGTTTTCCCGTCCCCCAGGGAGCGCAGCACGCAGGCCAGCAGGTTATAGGCCATCATCACCGGGACGCCCAGGTACATGACGCGCAGGTACAAAAGCGCGTCCCCCAGAATGTCCCCGGGGGTCTGCAAGAGCACCAGCACCGGCCGCGCCGCCAGCTGCCCCGCCCCCGCCAGCAGCAGGGAAAACAGGGCGGACAGCACCCCCGCGTTGCCGATCACGTCCCGCAGCCCGGCGTAGTCCCCCGCGCCGAACTCCCGGGACATGCGGATGGCGCAGCCCTGGGCAAAGCCCTGCACAATGCCCAGCATCATCCAGTTCATCCAGTCCGCGGCCCCCAGCGCGGCCAGCGCGCCCACGCCCAGGTATTTTCCCACCACCATGGTGTCCACCACGGTATACAGCTGCTGGAACACATTGCCCACCATCAGGGGCAGCGCGAAGCTGAAGATCAGCTTCTCCGGTCTCCCCTCCGTCATGTTTTGGATGCGGGCCGCCATGCTTTTCCCATCCTCTCCTGTGCGGCGGGCATCCCGCCGTGTGTCCGCCTATCATACCACAACTCCAGCGCCCCGCGCAAGACCGGCAGCCGCCAAAAATCCCCGCCGGGGAGCCGCCCTCTCTTCACAAATGGCCCAGGCTGTGGTAAACTATCCCTGTCCAAACGGCGCGGCCGTCGGACCACCCTTCGGAAAGGCGGACAAAGCCATGCTGCTCAACAGTTTTCTGCTCTCGCTCAACGCCATTGCATCCATCTTTCTGATGATGGCCGTGGGCTACGGGGCCAAACGGATGCTCCACCTGGAAAAGGAGCACATCCGGCGCTTCAACTCCCTGGTATTCCACACCCTGCTGCCGCTGATGCTCTTTACCAACATCTACACGTCCGATATCAGGTCTGGAGTCAGCCTGGGCTGCCTGGGGCTGGCGCTTTCGGCGCTCTTGGCCCTGTTTGCCCTCACATGGCTCTTTGTCAAACGAATTGAGCCGGCTAATGACCAGCGCGGGGTGATGATCCAGGCCTCTTTCCGCAGCAACTTCCTGCTCCTGGGCCTCCCCCTGATCCGGGAGCTGTGCCCCGGCGCGGATCTGGCCACCGTCTCCGTCATGCTGGCCATCGTCGTCCCCTGCTACAACGTGCTGGCCGTGGTCACGCTGGAGACTTTCAGCCGCAGGGAAATCGACCCCCGCAAGATTCTGCTGGGCATCGCCAAAAACCCGCTGATCCTGGCCTCGGCGGCGGGGGTGCTGGCCAACCTGTCCGGCCTGCGCCTACCGCAGTGCGTGGCAAATCCCATCGACCAACTGGGGGCGTCCGCCTCACCGGTGGCCCTGCTTCTGCTGGGGGCGGAGTTTGAGTTCCGATCCGTGGGGCTCTACCGTCGCAACCTGGCGGTGTGCACGGCGCTGCGCCTGCTGGTCTACCCCGGCATAGCCCTGCCCCTGGCGGCGCTTTTCGGGCTGCGGGGGCCGGAGTTCGCCGTACTCATCTCCATGTTTGCCACCCCCGCCGCCGTCAGCTCCTTCAGCATGGCCGTCCAGATGGGCGGAAATCCCGAGCTGGCCGCCGGCGCGGTCACCCTCACCACCCTGCTGTCCGCCGGCACCATGTTCTTCTGGATTTTCCTCTTCAAGTCCCTGGGGATGTTTTAAGGAAGCGCTGATTAAAGCAGTCAAAAATTCGGGAAACAGTCAGAAGGTGATGGTAAACGTCAAATAAAGGAGCATATTCGTGAGAGGCATCCTCGTTTTCCATACCCTATCCCGCCTAAAGGGCGCAAAAACCTTGAGCGGGGGATAGAGAGCCGGGGTAGAAGGCATCACGGAGGCCCTGTGGGGCAGCAAGGTGTCCCCGGCCACCATCAGCGAACTGAATAAGAAAGCATATGTCCACATCGAGGACTGGCGGAATCAGCCCTTGCATGGTGGCCAATACCCTTATGCCTATGTGGACGGTATCTACCTGCGCCGCAACTGGGGCGGAGAGTACGAAAATGTAGCTATTCTGGTGGCGATCGCAGTAAATGAGGACGGATACCGTGAGGTTCTTGGCGCTGCCGAAGGCATGAAGGAGGACAAGAGCAGTTGGGTGAACTTCTTCCAGTGGCTCCGCAGTCGTGGCTTGGATGGTGTTAAGCTCATTGATGGAGACAAGTGTCTGGGAATGCTGGAGGCGGTGGGCGAGGTGTTCCCTGAAGCCAGGTACCAGCGCTGCACCGTCCACTTCTGCCGCAATGTGTTTTCTGTGGTTCCCCGTTCCAAGGCGAAATTGGTGGCTAGGGCTTGTTTGAAAATTGTCAACACGCCCAATCGGCGGGCCTTTTTCCGCCG
>CAJUQD010000071.1 GCA_910588105.1 uncultured Oscillospiraceae bacterium
GCAGGATGTGGAGAGCTGGAAACAGTATTTAACGACGGCCTCCCGGCTCTATAAATACCGTTTTGATGAGCAACTGCTGATCTACGCGCAGCGCCCGGACGCTACCGCCTGTGCGGAGATGGAGCTGTGGAACAATACCATGCGCCGCTGGGTCAAGGCCCGGTCCACGGGGATTGCCCTGATTACAAAAGACGCGCGGGGCAAGCCCAAACTGCGGTATGTCTATGACGTAGCGGACACCCGGCCCGTTCGTGGGGCGAAAACACCCTACCTGTGGGAAATGACGGCGGAAAAATCCGGCGCTGTTGCGGAGGCGCTGGAACGGCAGTATGGACCCACGGAGGAAAGTGACATTGGCTGGACGCTCATGGAGCAGGCGAAACGCGCCGTGAGCGAGGCTTACCGGGACCACTTGGAGGACCTGCGCTATGACGTGCGGGACAGCTTTTTGGAGGAACTGGACGACCTCAATCTGGAAGTACGCTATAAAAACCTTCTGACCGCCAGCGTCCAGTACACCCTCCTGACCCGCTGCGGCCTGGACCCCAGCGAGTATTTGGAGGACGAGGACCTTGCGGGCATTGTCGAGTTTTCCACCCCCGCCGTCCTTCACCATTTGGGCAGCGCCGCCAGCAAAGTCTCCCTGGACCTTCTGGAAGAAATCGGCCGCGCCGTCAAGACCTATGACCGGGAACAGGCGAAAAATAAAGAAAAAAATATTGAAAAACCTCTTGCAAAATCGCCTGTGATCGACTATACTAAGGTCAAGGAAGAATTTAACACTGTAAAGCGTGAAAGTGAAGAAAGGAGCGTTACCCATGACGATGGAACTGACTTACAAGCAGGCGGGCGATTACCTGATTCCCGACCTGGCAGTGGACGGAGCGGAGGAACTGGAGGAAATGCCCCTGGGCAAGTACGGGATGCTGCGGGAGACATTTCTGGAGGAACACCACCCAGGGACGCACACCTCCATGCTGCTGACGGGGCGGCTGTACCCGCACCTGCGGGAGATCGACCGGCAGGCGAGGGAGCAGGTGGACCGGATGGTGGCCGACTTGAAGAAGCAGAACGGCGTGGACGAGGCGATGAAGGCCCGCGATCAGATGGGATGGGTCCAGGCGGTGAACAGCTTCACGGCCCAGGCGGAGGAGATCGTGCTGGCGGAGATCGTCTACAAGTAAATCAGGAACAGCAGGAGACGGTGGGCGAACAGCCCGCCGTCTCTGCGTCTGCGGAGGAACCGCCTGCCCCTGGGGTGCAGGACCTCTCGCTGTTCTCCCTGTTCCCCACGGTGGAGGAACAGATTGAAAGTATTGCCGAAGCCCAGGAGGAGGACCGGCGGACAACCCAGCAGCATACGTCTACTCCTTCTGGTCAGGTGCCGTCTGCGGTCATTGGCCGCGCCCTCACCTGCGGCGGCAACGAGAAGCACAGCATTGAGCGTATTGTAGCATTTTTCCAGAAGGGTCCCACCGGCTCCGATGCTGCCTCTTTTATGAAAAAGGAGTTTGGGGAGGGCGGCAAGGGCGTTACCATTGGCGGGCAGGAATATTCTCTGTGGTTTAACAGCGAGGGCTTCCGCATCGCGCCGGGACGGTCTGCATTTGGCCCTGGCAGCACACTCATATCCTGGGTGAGCGCCGCCGCTATGACCTCCAACCTCCTGCGGGATGGAACATTTGCTACGCAGGATAAAATTGACGCAGCTCCCGACAACGAAGTGCAGGAACTGGCGGAGAAACTGTGGTATCTCCGCCAGGATTTCAGCGACAGTGCAAAGAAACTGAACCTTATGCCCATCATTTCTCAGCACTTCTTGGGTAAAGGTTTCCCGGACGATACAAAGGAGATTTCTGAACTGCTGAAGCTCCCGGTTCACCGGCAGCAAATTTGGCGGGAAGTGGACGCATTTCTGGATAAGTACAGATTTAACTCGAACCTCCTGCGCTTTCATAAAATTCATGACCCGGTTTACCTGCTCACAAGTATCGACCGTTTATCTGCGGTAAAAGAGCAATATAAGGCGGTAGAGGGGTTCGCCCCGGCAAAGGCCAGCTTCATCACGGAGGACGAGATCACCCGCCTGCTGACCGGAGGCCCCAGCATTGCCGAGAGCAAGCTGCAAATATACTCCTATTTTGTCCAGGGCCACAACGCCAAAGAGTGCGCTGATTTTCTGAAAAGCAGCTATGGCGAAGGTGGACGCTGCTATACCGGCTATGACGAGAACTATGGCACCAAGGGAATCCGTTTCACACGTTCGGATGAGGAATCCGGCTATAAGGGCTATGATACGGTCACGCTGAACTGGAACCAGGTGCAAAAGCGTGTCCGAGCCTTGATTGACAGCGGGCAGTACCTCAACGATCAGGAAAAGGCGTACCTTCCGGCCTATGAGAAAGTAACCCTTGCCCGGAGGATTCACGCTTTCAACTACTATAAGCCGGACCCCGACCGGACCTATCCCCACGAGTGGGATTTTAACGCGGCGAAACAGGATATTCTGCCCCTGCTGGACAGCCCGGAACAGGTGGAGAAGATTTTCAACCGGATGTTGAGCGACTTTGCCCCTCTTTCGCCTGATACACCCCACTATACTGAAATGCAGCTTGCCCTACGGGATGTGGGGATGTATCAGAGGGGGGAATCTCCTTTGTTTACTCCACTGCCGGAGGCTGTCCTGGAGGCGGAGCGTCAGAAGAAACAGGCGGCAAAAGAGGCCAAGCGCGCGGCCCCCACGCCCCAACGCACACCTTCCGAGGTCCCGCCCGATTCCGGGGACCGGCTGGCGGCTGCGGCCCGTGCCCTGGCGAACAAGCGGCGCACCCCGGACCAGGAGGACCAGAGCGGTCAATTCAGCCTGTTCTCCCCGGCAGCACCCGCCCCGCTGGAACCGGAACCCTCTGCCCCTCCCCAAGCGGCAGAGCATGAGGAAACCTCCCGTTCTCCGTGGTGGGACGGCTACAACGAGATCAAAGAGGCGAATCCCCACAATATCGTGCTGTTCCAAGTGGGGGATTTCTTTGAGATGTTCGGTGAGGACGCCAAGACCACCGCCGCCCTGCTGGACCTCAGCCTGACTACCCGGCCCATCGCCGGTGTCGGGCGTGTGGAGATGTGCGGCGTTCCCGCCCGTTCGTTAGAGCAGTACATTGAAAAGCTGCGGGAATTTCATTCTGTTACTCTTGTGCCCACTGAGGCGCAGACCGGGGAGCGCCAGCCCAGCATCTTGCTCTCCCGGCAGGAACAGGCCATTCAGGACAGCGGCGAACAGGGCTGGCAAACCACCGTCACCGAGCGCAACTATCAGGCCACGGTAACTGCGGAGGAAGCGCCGCTTCTGGCAAGGCTCATGCAGACCAATGAAATCAGTGCCGCGCAGTTTAACCATGAGAACGGCGAAGTTACATTCAGCTTCCCGGCGGCGGACCGGGAAGCTGTTGAAAATTTGATCGCCAAATTGAGGGCGGAACTGGCGAAAGCGGTGGCGGCATCGTATCCCTCTGAAAAATCCCAAAAGCCCGGACGGACCAAGTTGGAGCTGAATTACCGCAATTTTGTGAAGCTGTTCCCGGAAATCGCCAGCGGCGAATACCGCTATTTGAGCATGGAAGCGGGCGAAGCCATGATGCCCCTCCACCTGGAATGGATTGACACGGACGTGATCGCCGTCAGCCATACCTATACGCAGAATGGCGATCTCATGCGCGACCCGGAAATGACCTTCCGGGTGGACCGGGAGAAGGGGACCCTGGAACCGCTGACCTTCCGGCAGGACGGCTCTATTCAGATTAATCAGGAGGTCTACCCGGAACCCGGCAAGTGGATTCCCAAGCTGCACCGGGATTTGAACACCTTTGCCCAACAATGGCTGAAGAATATCAGTGAGCAGGGCTACCACAAGCGGGAGGCCGTCATGGTCCGGGACGGCGAGGACGTGCGCCTGACCTTTGACCAGGACAGCAGGGCGGTGGAAAATGACAGTTTAGGCGATAATCCTACTGTCAGGCAGATATATGAGCATTACACGCCCATAGTCAAAAATATGGTTCTGGCGGATACGGCGTATCAAAACGCCTGCGCCAATTCCGACCAGGACCTTGCCCGTTTGGAGGGTAACGAGGCAATCAAGCGGGCGGTGCTGGCGATCAATGAGACACCGCTGTTGAAGCAGTATTATGATAATGCCGCTTTCCGTAACCGGCTCCATCAGGAGATTATCAGCGAAACCTATTCCACAATCTCCCAGCCGGAGCAGGCCGCAAAAGCACCCGTCTCCATGGATTCCCCGGAACGGTTTGAAATTGTCCGCCTTTGGGGAAACGGCCCCTTTGGTATTTATGACAATGCACTGGAACTCTTCTATGCGGAAGGAACCCAAACGCTCCAATTCGTAGAGCGGGGCAGCGCGGAGAATTATCTGGCGAATATCCACCGCGTCACCGGGCGGACGGTTCCCCCAGAGACTTCCGCAGAGTGGGTGGTCACTCCGGTTACGCTCTATGAAACGGCACTGAAAATACTGGACCGGGCAATCGGGAACAGCAGTCTTTCTCAATATCTGCGGGACCGTGATCTGGATTACAATGAAGCGGCGGACACGCTGAATGCTGAAATGCCCGATCTCATGGAGGCGGCGAGGGCTTATCCCGACATTCTTGCCGCGTTCCATTCTCTCCCGATGTTCCGGGAGTGGCTGGTAGAGGACCTCATGGAGCGCCGTTATCAGGACGTGATTACGGACCCGCGCCTTGCGCCGGAACGGTATGCCGACAGCCCGGACGCACCGGATTGGGCGCGGGCTGTCCCCGCTGCGGACCGTTCGGAGCCGGAACAAGCGGAGGCCGGTGTAGAGATACCCCCCGCGCCGGAGACAGTGCCGGAACCAACCGGGGTAGGTGCGCCGGAGCAGCCGGAAACCCCTGCCGCTGTCCAGACCGAACCCAATCTCACCCCCAATGTGGACGAATATCTGGACCTGAAGGCCCAATACCCGGATAAGCTCGTCGGCGTCCAAGTGGGGGACTATATGCTGTTCTACGGGAAGGACGCTGAAGCAGCGGCCCCCGCTATGGGGAAGGACCTGCTGACGCGGGATATTCCCGGTTTGGGCAGCACCTTTGTTACCGGGACCTCCCTGGGCTGGCAGTCCGCATTGACGGACCTGCTGGAGCATGGGCATAGCGTGGTCATGGCACGGCCTGACCCTGAACGCGGCCCGGACGCGCCCTATGAGATCATCAAGGAGCGGAGTGCGGCGGAGTTCATCCCCCTGGGCATGGAACTGACCATGGACGGACGGCGCATGAAGATCGACAGCGTGGACTTCCAGGCGGGGACCGTCAGTCTGCTGGACTTGGATATGAAGGGCTGGTTTCCCATTTTCCGCTCAGAGCCGATTCCCTTTGTGCGGGAATTTATAGAGGAAGCCCAGCGAAGTGAGGAATACACCATTGCGGAGGTGGCGGCACACCGTCAACGGATGGAGGCCGCTGATGAAATCCCCATAGGCATGGAACTGACGGTGGACGGACAGCGTGTAAAAATCCACAGCATAGACGCGGAGCATGATGTTGTCCGCCTGAAAATTCTGGATACGGCCTATTCCTATCTCCAGCGGTCCATCCAAGCCGTGCGGGACCTTGTTGCCAAAGCACGCGCCGCCGTTTTGGGCGCGGATGATTCCGTACCTCCCCCGCCTCCCCCCGAACCGGAGCCGGAACAGGTGGAGATTGACGGTGGGCAGGTGGTTCCGCCCCCTCCGCCAGCTTCCCGCCAGCCGCGCCGGGAACGCCATAACTTCCAGATCACCGATGATAACCTGGGTGTTGGCGGCGAAAAAACGAAATATCAGTACAATGTGGCGGCTATCCGTACCTTGAAGCAGATCGAGGCGGAGAGCCGCCTTGCCACGCCGGAAGAACAGGAGATTCTCTCCCGCTATGTTGGCTGGGGCGGCATTGCCGGGGTGTTTGACCAGAATGACCCCAAGTGGGCGAAAGAATACGCCGAGCTGAAGGAACTGCTGACCCCGGAGGAATACAAATCCGCCTGTGCCACGGTCCTCAACGCCCACTATACCAGCCCCACGGTCATCAAGGCCATGTATCAGGCGGTGGAGAATATGAATTTCCAGCCGGGGACCGTGCTGGAACCGTCCATGGGCATCGGCAACTTTTTCGGCCTCCTGCCGGATTCTCTGGCGTCGGCGAAGCTGTACGGCGTAGAGCTGGACGATCTGACTGGGCGCATTGCCCGACAGCTTTATCAGAACGCCGATATTACCCTTGCCGGTTTTGAACAGACAGACCGGAAGGACTTCTATGATCTGGCGGTGGGCAACGTGCCTTTCGGCCAGTACCCCGTCAATGACCCCGCCTATAACAAGCTGGGCTTCAACATTCACAACTATTTCTTTGCCAAGGCGCTGGACCAGGTGCGTCCCGGCGGCGTTGTGGCCTTTGTCACCAGCCGCTACACCATGGATTCCAAGGATTCTACTGTGCGGAAGTATCTGGCGGAGCGGGCTGATCTGCTGGGCGCTATCCGTCTGCCCAACAACGCTTTCAAGGCCAACGCCGGGACCGAAGTGGTGTCCGACATTATTTTCCTGCAAAAGCGGGACCGCCCCGCCATTGAGCAGCCAGGATGGGTGCAGGTGGGAGAAAATGAAGATGGCTTCAAGATCAACAGCTATTTTCTGGAACACCCGGATATGGTGCTGGGACAGCCCACGTCTGAGAGTACACAGTACGGCAGGCAGGACTATACCGTCGCGCCCATTGACGGAGCGGACCTCTCCCAGCAACTTGCCGGGGCCATTCAGAACCTTGCCCCGCCCGACCGGGAGCTGCTGGAGATTGAACCGGAACAGGAGGGGGAGCTGGAATCCATTCCCGCCGATCCCTCTGTGCGGAATTTCAGCTACGCCCTCTCAGAAGGAAAGCTGTATTTCCGCGAAAATTCCCGCATGAAGCCCGTGGACCTGGGCAAGACCCCCACGGAGCGGGCCATGGGCATGATCGCCATTCGGGACTGCGCCCGGAAGCTCATTGATTTGCAGTTGGAAAACGCCGGGGACGATGTAATCAAGGCGGAGCAGGCCAAGCTCAACCGGCTCTATGACGCTTTCACGAAGAAACACGGCCTGTTGAACAGCCTGGGCAACAGGAGGGCCTTTGAACAGGATTCCTCCTACCCCCTGCTGTGTTCTCTGGAAGTGGTGGACGATGAAGGAAATTTGGAGCGCAAGGCGGATATGTTCACCAAGCGCACCATCCAGAACCGGCAGGCCGTCACCAGCGTGGACACGGCGGTGGAGGCCCTGGCGGTATCCATTGGCGAGAAGGCCCGCGTGGACCTGGAGTATATGGCGGGTCTGATGGGCGGACCTGAGAAAATTCCGCAGATCGTGGAGGATTTGAAGGGCATTATCTTCAAGGACCCCGCCACCGGCCCCTTTGATTTTGCCGGGGGCGGCGAAAACTGGTCGAAGGGCTGGCAGGCGGCGGACGAATACCTCTCCGGCAACGTCCGGGTGAAGCTGGCCCAGGCCCGCGCCGCCGCAGAAGATAACCCGCAGTTTGCTATCAATGTGGAGAAGCTGGAACAGGTACAGCCCAAAGACCTGACCGCCACGGAGATCAGCGTCCGGGTGGGCGCGTCCTGGATTGACCCGGAGATTTACCAGCAGTTCATGTTTGAGCTGCTGGGAACATCGGAACGTCTGCGTGAGAAGAAGATTCAGCTCCGTTATTCCGATTCCTCCGGCGAGTGGCGGGTCCAAGGAAAGAACGAGGACAGCCGGGATAACGTCCGTGTCCACACTACCTACGGCACCAAGCGCGTCAACGCCTATGAGCTTTTTGAGGCCGCGCTGAACCAGCGGGACGTGCGGGTATTCGATAAAAAATGGATAGGCGGCGAGGAAACCCGCGTTCTCAACGAGGAAGAAACCACGTTTGCCCAGCAGAAGCAGGAGGCGATCTGCGAGGCGTTCAAGGAGTGGATTTTCAAGGACCCGGAGCGCCGGGAGGCGCTGTGCCGGAAGTACAATTCGATCTTCAACGCGACCCGGCCCCGTGAGTACGACGGCTCCCATATCCGCTTTGCGGGCATGAACCCGGAAATTTCACTGCGGCCCCACCAGCAAAACGCCGTGGCCCATATCCTCTATGGCAAGAATACGCTGCTGGCTCACTGTGTCGGCGCGGGCAAGACCTTTGAAATGGTTGCCGCCGCCATGGAGAGCAAACGCCTGGGCCTGTGCCAGAAATCCCTATTCGTCGTCCCTAACCACCTGACGGAACAGTGGGGCGGCGATTTTTTGCGCCTGTATCCCGGCGCGAAGGTGCTGGTGGCCACCAAGAAGGACTTTGAACCCCACCGCCGCAAGAAGTTCTGCGCCCGTATCGCCACCGGAGACTATGACGCGGTTATCATCGGCCACAGCCAGTTTGAGAAGATTCCTCTCTCTCCCGAACGGCAGAGCGCCGTCATCCGGGACCAGATTGACGAAATTATAACCGCGATTGAGAGCGCGAAAGAGGAAGATGGCGACCACTTTACCGTCAAGCAGATGGAAAAAACCAAGAAAAATCTGGAGGCTAAACTGGAAAAGCTGGCGGCGAAGGAGAAAAAGGACAATGTGGTGACGTTTGAGGAACTGGGCGTAGACCGTCTGTTTGTGGATGAAGCACATTCGTTCAAAAATTTGTTCCTCCACACAAAAATGAGCCGTGTGGCGGGCATTGCTCAAACGGACGCGCAGAAGTCCAGCGATATGTACGGCAAATGCCGCTACATGGACGAAATCACCGGCGGGCGTGGTATTACTTTCGCCACGGGAACCCCGATCTCCAACAGTATGGTAGAGTTATATACCATGATGCGCTACCTCCAGTTCGACACGCTGGTGGAAAACGGACACCGCCATTTTGACAACTGGGCGGCGGATTTTGGCGAGAAGGTCACGGCTATGGAGCTGAAGCCGGAGGGCACGGGCTTTCGTACCAAGACCCGGTTCGCCAAATTCTACAATCTCCCGGAGCTTATTAACATCTGGAAAGAGGCCGCTGACATTCAGACGGCGGATATGCTGAAGCTCCCCACCCCGGAGGCGGAGTACATCACCGTCACCACCGAACCCAGCAGCTTTCAGCAGGAAATGGTGGCGGAGCTGGGCGAACGGGCGGAGGCCGTGCGGAACAGAGAAGTGGAGCCGGACGAGGACAATATGCTGAAAATCACCTCGGATGGCCGCAAGCTGGCTCTGGACCAGCGTTTGCAGAATCCCCTCCTGCCTGACGACCCGGACAGCAAGGTCAATGCCTGTGTCAAGAATGTCCTGGCCGAGTGGCGTGACAGCGCGGACATTCGGGGGACCCAGCTTGTTTTCTGCGACCTCTCTACCCCCAAAAACGACGGCAAATTCAACGTCTATGACGATATTAAGGCCAAGCTGATCGCCCAGGGGATTCCCCCGGAGGAGATCGCTTTTATTCACGACGCCAACACCGAGGCGCAAAAGGCGGAGCTGTTCGCCAAGGTACGCCGGGGGCAGGTGCGGGTACTGATCGGAAGCACCCAGAAAATGGGAGCTGGCACCAACGTCCAGGACCGCATTGTGGCGTCTCATGACCTGGATTGCCCATGGAGGCCCGCTGATTTGGAGCAAAGAGCCGGTCGGTCGCTGCGCCAGGGCAACATGAACAAATCGGTCAAAATGTTCAAGTACGTCACCAAGGGCACCTTTGACGCCTACAACTGGGGGCTGGTGGAGAACAAGCAGAAATTCATCGGTCAGATTATGACCAGCAAATCCCCCGCCCGGTCCGCTGAGGATGTGGACGCCACCGCCCTCTCCTATGCCGAGGTCAAGGCCCTGGCTACCGGGGACGACCGTATCCGGGAGAAGATGGAGCTGGATGTGCAGGTGGCGAAGCTGAAAATGCTGAAATCCAACCACACCGCCATGCAGTATGAAATGCAGAACAAAACGCTGAAATACTATCCGCAGAAAATCGCGGAAACGAAGCTGTTTATTGAGGCGCTGGGGAAGGATTTGCCCATTGTCCAGGCCCATCCGGTAAAGGACGACGCTTTTTCCATGACCGTCATGGGCCAGACCTTCACTGAGCGCAAGGAGGCGGGCGAGGCCATTATCAAGGCGTGTCTGCTCATGCCCGACCCGGAGAAGCCCCTCGACCTGGGCGAATACCGGGGCTTTCCCATGCAGCTTCATTGTACCGGCTCCAAGTTCAAGATCACGATGAAGCAGCATTTGACCTATACGGCGGAGCTGGCCGATGATCCGGTGGGCAATGTTACCCGTATCAACAACGCCTTAGAGGGTATGGCCGAAAAAATCAAGGGGCATGAGAACCATCTGGAGAGACTGGAGAAGGAGCTGGTGAACGCCAAGGAAGAATCTGAACGGCCCTTCCCCAAGGAAAATGAGCTGGTGGAGAAGTCCGCCCGCCTGACCCAGCTCAACCGGGAGCTGGAGAAACCCAAGACCAAGGTAGTGGAGAAATCCAAGGACAGCGAGGATGAAGCGGATTTAGGGGACGGCGAGGCCCCCGCGCCGGAGCCGCCCGCGCTTACCGTATTGAGCGGTGATAAGCCGTCCATCCGGGCGGCGCTACGCTCCTACGTTCCACCCGCGCCGGTGGCTGCTGGCGCGGAAAGAGATCAGCGAAGGGAGGCGGCACTGTGAGAAAGTACGAGGGCCGGACGGTGGGCCTTTACACAAAGGTGTCCCCGGAGGAAAAGGAGGTGATTGACCGGAAAATGGCCCTGCTGGGGACGATGAATCTGCGGGCGTACCTGCGGAAAATGGCGGTGGATGGATATGTGGTCCAGTTGGATATGTCCAGCGTGATGGAGATGGTGAAGCTCCTGCGCTCCATTTCCAGCAATGTGAACCAGATCGCCCGCCGCTGCAACAGCACCCGAAATCTCTACGCCCAGGACGTGGAAGATTTGCGTCAGGGCTATACGGAGGTCTGGCAGGGCATCAACGACCTGCTGAAGAAATTTGAATCGCTGTGACTGCGAGGGCGGCGGGAGCGTGTATTTTGCGCTCTCGCCGCCTATTTTTACTTGAAAGCCTATTTTCAAAATGCTTATCCTGTGTTATGATAAAAAAGTTATTTGGAATTGATGTTTTTGGGATATAATTTTCCTGATTAGATTCAGCGGAAAATATTACATCAAAAAGGAGCAGTTATCATGGATGAGCAAAACACGAAGCGCACCCGCCGCACCCCCCAGCAGATGGCCGAGGCCGTTGACAGCAAGATTGAAAAGCTGAATCAAGAGCTGGAATCTCTTGCCGCTAAAAGAGATGCCGCCAATGAGGACTTCGATAAGAAGGAGACGGCTGTTAAGGAGCGGATCGCGGCTTTAGAGCAGAAGAAAAAGGACATTCTCGCTCCCAAACCGCCGCGCAAGCCCCGTAAGACCAAAAAGCAGAAAATCCAGGATTTGATTAAGAGCGCCAGCAAAGCCGGATTAAAGCCGGAAGAAATCGCCCAGCGGCTTGGCCTGGACCAGCCGGAGGATTGAGTGTTCCGGTAATCGCCGGGTATGACAAAATTGAATACCAGCTTTTAACGTGAGGGACGACCCAAGTGTCGTCCCTCTATTTTTTTTTGCAAGAAAGGGTGAATGAATGCCAGGAGTAACCAAAGAACAGATCGCAAAAGCAAAGGAATGGGATTTATTATCCTATTTGCAAACCTACGAACCCCATGAGCTGAAACGCTGCGGCCCTCACGAATACTGTACCCGGACCCATGACAGCTTGAAAATCTCCCATGGGAAATGGTGCTGGAACAGCCGGGGCATCGGGGGCCGGACGGCGCTGGACTATCTCATCAAGGTCCGGGGGATGGACTTTGTAGGGGCGGTGGAGGCCCTGTGCGGCTACCGCGCCCCGCCGCCCCAGGAACAGCCCAAGCCGAAACCTCCGAAGCCCTTTCAACTCCCGGAGGCCAGCCGGTTCCCCTCCATGATGCTGGCCTATCTGCAAGGCCGGGGCATCCACCCGGAGCTGCTGCAAACGTGTATCCAGGCCGATACGCTTTATGAGAGCCAGAAGTATCAGAACTGCGTCTTTGTTGGGAAGGACCCAGCGGGCTGTGCCCGGTTCGCCTGTCTCCGGGGGACACGGGACAATTTTCGGATAGATGTGGAGAGCAGCGATAAACGGTACAATTTTTCCC
>CAJUQD010000072.1 GCA_910588105.1 uncultured Oscillospiraceae bacterium
CCGCTCCGGCCCGTCTCCGATTCTGCCCGGAGCGGCCCGCCAGGGCAACGTTGCATAAAAATTCCCCCGCCCTTCGGCAGGGGAATTTTGCAAGTCCCGGTTACGCAGCTTTCCGCTTCATCAACAGCAGGAATCCCAATGTCAAGACCACTCCGACAGGCAGCGCAAGCAATCCGGGAGCGCCCACGATGGACAGTACGCCGGCAATGACATATGTAATGCCCGCGATAGCCGCGCAGGAGATGGCGTAGGGCAATTGTGTGGACACATGGTTGACATGGTCACACTGCGCCCCGGCAGAGGCCATAATGGTGGTGTCGGAGATGGGGGAGCAGTGGTCGCCGCACACCGCGCCCGCCATACAGGCGGAGATGCAGATGATGGCCAGGGGCTCGCTCATGGGGAACACGCTTTGGACGATGGGAATGAGGATACCGAAGGTGCCCCAGGAGGTTCCAGTGGCAAAGGCCAGCAGGCAGCCCACCGCGAACACGATAACGGGCAGCAGCACCTGAATGCCGGAGGCGGAGCGCACAAAGTCGCGCACAAAATATTTCGCGCCCAGGGAGTCGGTCATCCCCTTCAGAGACCAAGCAAAGGTGAGAATCATGATGGCGGGCACCATGGCTTTAAAGCCCTCCGGGATGCAGCCCATCATCTCTTTAAAGGTCATGGCCCTGCGAAATATGTAGTACACCAGGGTGAACACCAGACCGAATGCGGAGCCCAGCATAAGGCCCACAGAGGCGTCGGAGTTAGAGAAGGCGGTGACAAAGTCCTCCCCGGAGAAAAAACCGCCGGAGTAGATCATACCCACCACACAGCTCACCACCAGCACCGCGATGGGCAGCACCAGATCCAGCACGGAACCCTTGGATTCATTCATCTCCTCGTCCATCATGGCGTAAGGGTTGGACCCGGAGAACAGATCGCTGTTTTCCACCGCATTTCTTTCGTGTTTGGCCATGGGGCCGAAGTCCACATTGAGCACTACCAACCCTACCATCATCACAAGGGTGAGCAGGGCGTAGAAGTTGTACGGAATGGCGCGGATGAACAGGTTCAGCCCCTGTCCGTCCTCGGCAAAGGCGGCCACGGCAGCGGCCCAGGAGGAGATAGGCGCTATAATGCAGATAGGCGCGGCGGTGGCATCGATGAGGTAGGCCAGCTTGGCCCGGGAAACACTATGCTTATCGGTAATGGGCCGCATGACGCTGCCCACGGTGAGACAATTGAAGTAGTCGTCAATGAAGATGAGGCACCCCAGCACAACGGAGGACAACTGGGCCCCTGTCCTGGTCTTGATATTTTTCTGGGCCCAGCGTCCAAAGGCGGCGGAGCCTCCCGCCTTGTTCATCAGGCACACGATGGCCCCCAGAATAACCAGGAAGATGAGGATACCCACATTGTAGCCGTCAGACAGGGAGGCCACGATGCCGTCCTGGAAGGCATGGAGCACCGTACCTTCAAAGCTGAAGTTGGAGTACAGCAGGCCCCCCATCAAAATGCCGATGAACAGGGAGGAGTAGACCTCTTTGGTGATGAGCGCCAGGGCAATGGCAATGACGGGGGGCAGCAGGGCCCACGGGGTGTTGTAATACCGGCTGGGGGAGTGGATATAGCCGCTCCCCTCACAGCTCTCGCAGGCGGTGGCCTCCCCTGCGTCGGACAGAACCATACCCAGGGCGCCGCAGTCGGGGCACTCAATCATTTTGGTGCCTGTCTCCTCCGTGGGATCTGCGGAGGCGGCAAAGGCAGTGGTAGTCAGGGCAAAAATCATCAGAACCAGCAGCGCGATGAACCCCAGGCGGTTTCTTCTCGTTCTCATTAGCACTCTCTCCTTCTTGTCACGCTTTGTCCGTTGCCGCACACAGCCAAGCGGTTTCAATCCGGCTTGCCCCCTATATACTTGCCTGCAACAGTACAGCGTCTCTTTCAAGTGACACCGAAAGACCACAAAAAACGGGCGCTTCTTCTGGAAGCGCCCGGTACGGACGAAACCCGCCGCTCATCCAATCCAGCGGCGAACTGATAGCGCTCCACAACTGTGACAGTCCGGGGGATGTTCTCCCACGGCCCAGGATAGGGGCCCAGGCAGGCCCGTTTTCCTTCGGCGGCCGCCCCTCTCCCGCGAAACCGGCTGCCTGGCCTTTGTTTCGCGGTACGCATGGCGTCCGCGCCTCTATCAAACGGTATTCACTTAAATTATACAAAAATTATAGTGCTTAATTTCCAGTTTGTCAAGTGTTTCCCACGAATTGCCCACTTGTAGGGGGAAAGTTTCCTCCTACACAATGCAAAAGCTCCCCCACCCAATTGGACAGGGGAGCTTTAACAATTTACACCAGCTGGATGATGGCCAGCTCGGCCGCGTCGCCGCGGCGGGGACCCATTTTCAGCACCCGGGTGTACCCACCGTTGCGGTCGGCGTATTTGGGGCCGATCTCGTGGAACAGCTTGTTGGCCACGTCCTCCTTGGTCAGGTAGCTCAGGGCCTGACGGTAGGCAGCCAGGTCGTTTTTCTTTGCCAGGGTAATCATCTTTTCAGCAATAGGGGCGACCTCCTTTGCGCGGGCGTAGGTGGTCTTGATCTGCCCGCTCTCCAGCAAATAGGTGGTCATGGCGCGCAGCATAGCGCGGCGCTGGTCGCTGGTACGGCCCAGCTTACGGTTCTTAGCCATTTTGTAAGCACTCCTTCGACCTCGCGTGGCGAAGTCAGTTAAATTCGTTCAGACGCCCAATGATGCGGGACACAGCCGCTGCCATGTGTACAGAGAGGAACGTTACATACCCCTGTACCGTCTCGTCGGCACAAGCACCATATCATTCGCTTTCATCTGCGATGAAAGCTCATTATTTCGCCGTGCCTCCTCTCCCCGCGAAACCCGCTTCGTTGGATTTTCGCGGTGTTTTAGACAGCGCTTCGCGCTGCTTAAAGATTCTCGTCGTTGGCCAGGGACAAGCCCATCATGGCCAGCTTATTGATGACTTCCTCCAGGGATTTGCGGCCCAGATTGCGCACCTTCATCATCTCGTCCTCTGTCTTGGAGATGAGATCCTCCACCGTATTGATGTTGGCCCGCTTCAGACAGTTGAAGGACCGAACCGACAGATCCAGCTCCTCAATGGTCAGCTCCAGCACCTTGTCCCGCTGGGCCTCCGCTTTCTCCACCACAGTGGCCTTGGAACCCATGGTCTCAGACAGGTCGGTAAACAGGGTAAAGTGATCCACCAGGATCCGCGCCCCCAGGGACACCGCGTCCCGCGCGGAAATGGTGCCGTTGGTCCAAACTTCCAGCGTCAGCTTGTCATAGTCGGTGGCATCGCCCACGCGGGTGTTTTCCACGAAGTAGTTCACCTTGCGCACAGGCGTGTAGACGGAATCCACAGGAATCAGGCCGATGACGGTTTGGGCGGGCTTGTTCCGATCGGCGGTGACATAGCCCCGCCCCTGGGACAAGGTGAGTTCCATGTTCAAAGAAGCCTCGGGCCCAAGGGTTGCGATATGATGGTCAGGGTTGAGCACCTCTACATCACTGTCCGCCTTGATGTCGCCGGCGGTGACTTCGCCCTCGCCCGCAGCCTCAATGTAGACCGTCTTGATCCCCTCGCTGTACAGCTTGGCGATAATGCCCTTAATATTGAGCACGATCTCCGTCACATCTTCCTTCACCCCGGGGATGACGGAGAACTCATGCTGCACGCCGGCAATTTTAATGCCGGTAACCGCTGTACCAGGCAGCGAGGACAGCAAAATGCGGCGCAGAGAGTTGCCGATGGTGGTGCCGTAGCCCCGCTCCAGCGGCTCGACCACGTACTTGCCATAGGACTCGTCGCCTACATTCTCGATGCATTCGATGCGCGGCTTCTGGATTTCTACCATGTCGTGTGTTACCCTCCTTTAACAGTGGCGTGTGTTGCCATACACTCCGCGCGGAGCCGCGCAAAAGCGCGGCCCCGCTGCCGCCCTCGCGGCGGAGCGCCAGGAATGCCGGGGGAAGCCGGCATTACTTGGAGTACAACTCCACGATGAGGTTAACGGCCACGTCGAAGTCGATGTCGTCCCGCTGGGGCATGGCAATCACCTTGCCCTCCAGGGGGGCGTTCTTGTTTTTCTCCAACCACTTGGGAGCGGCCACAAAACGGTCATCCTCCACCATCTTCTTGAACTTGGCGGAGGAACGGCTCTTGTCGCAGACAGCGATGACCTCGCCCTCCTTCACCAGGTAGGAGGGGATATTCACCCGCTTGCCGTTGACGGTGAAGTGCCCGTGGTTCACCAGCTGCCGAGCCTCGCGGCGGGTGGCGGCCAACCCCAGGCGGAACACCACGTTGTCCAGCCGGCGCTCCAGCAGGGTCATCAGCTCGTCGCCGGTGTTGCCCTTCATGCGGGCGGCCTTCTCGTAGTAGGCGCGGAACTGCTTCTCCAGCACACCGTACACGAACTTGACCTTCTGCTTCTCGGTGAGCTGGAGCGCGTACTCGCTCTTTTTGGGGCGGCGCTGGGGGCCGGGGTTCCGGTTGGACTCCTTGTTCACTCCCATCACAGCGGGGGAGATGCCCAGCGTGCGGCAGCGCTTCAGGTAGGGCTGCATATTCTTAGCCATATCGGTTTTCCTCCTTCCAGATCAGACGCGGCGGCGCTTGGGCGGGCGGCAGCCGTTGTGGGGCACGGGAGTCACGTCTTTGATGAGGGTGACCTCCAGGCCCACGGCCTGGAGCGCCCGGATGGCGGCCTCGCGCCCCTGGCCGGGACCCTTGACGTACACCTCCACGCTCTTCAGGCCGCACTGCTCGATGGCGGCGTTGGCGGCGGTCTCGGCGGCGGTCTGGGCGGCGTAGGGGGTGGACTTGCGGGAGCCGCGGAAGCCCATCTCACCGGAGGAAGCCCAGGACAGGGCGTTGCCCTGCATGTCGGTGACGGTAATCATGGTGTTGTTGAAGGAGGAGCGGATGTGCACCTGACCCTTCTCTACATTTTTCCGCTCGCGGCGGCGCTTGATAACTTTTTTGTTAGCAGCCATGTGAACTTATCCCTCCTTACTTCTTCTTGTTGGCAACGGTGCGCTTGGGACCCTTGCGGGTGCGGGCGTTGGTCTTGGAGCGCTGCCCGCGGACGGGGAGGCCCTTGCGATGGCGGATGCCACGGTAGCAGCCGATCTCGGTCAGGCGCTTGATATCCATCGCCACATTGCGGCGAAGGTCGCCCTCCACGGTGTACTCGTGGCTGATGATCTCACGCAGCTTGGCCTCCTCCGCGTCGGTTAGATCCTTCACCCGGGTGTCGGGGTTGATGCCCGCCTCCTTGAGGATCTTGCTGGCGCTGGTGCGGCCAATACCGTAAATATAGGTGAGTCCGATCTCGACTCGCTTCTCCTTCGGCAGATCAATGCCGGCAATACGTGCCATACTCTATGCCCCTCCTTTAACCTTGTCTCTGCTTGTGCTTGGGGTTTTCGCAAATGACCATAACCTTGCCCTTGCGCTTAATGATCTTGCACTTCTCGCACATGGGCTTGACAGACGGTCTGACTTTCATGTTAATAACCTCCTGTACAATGCCTAAATGGCCCCCGCGAAGTCCGGGCAAGGCCGCGGCTCCGCAGGTCGTTGATGTTTCTTTAGTCGTGCTGTGCCTGTTCGCGGCGCGCGGCCCCATTAGGGCGGCCCGCGCTGCTCACGGCGGCTCCGCACTTCTTAAAAATTACTTGGAACGCCAGGTAATCCGGCCCCGGGTCAGGTCGTAAGGTGACATCTGAACCGTAACCTTGTCGCCGGGCAGGATGCGGATGAAGTTCATCCGCAGCTTGCCCGAAATGTGTGCCAAGATAATGTGGCCATTTCCAATGTCCACATTGAATGTGGTGTTAGGCAGGGCCTCGGTGACGACGCCCTCCAACTCGATCATGTCGTCTTTTGCCAAAGCGTCATACCTCCAGTTGATCTCGGAAGGCGGCCAGCGCCCTTCTCAGTTCTCGGTCCGACAGGGCCTCGCCCTGCTTCAGCTTTTGAATAGCGGGATGGGAAAACCCATCGGCAAGCATATCCACGTGGCCTGTTTTTTTTGCCTTGGGCCGGGCGCATTTGCGCCGCTTGCCGTCGGCCAGCAGCAGCCTCCCCTCCCGGTCCACACCCACCACGCAAAGCAGTCCGCCCTTGTCCCGTCCAGCGGATGCGCGGACAATCCGGCCTGTGCAGTCAATCATAGGCCCCATCCTCGGTGACGGTGGTAATCTCGGGCCCTTCCCCGGTGATGAGGATGGTGTTCTCGTAATGGGCCGCCAGGGAACCGTCCACCGTCACGGTGGTCCAGCCGTCCTTAAGCACCTTCACGCGCCAATCCCCGGCGCACACCATGGGTTCCACCGCAATGGCCATACCCGGCTGGAGCCGGGCGCCATGCCCGGCCGGGCCGAAATTGGGCACCTCCGGGGCCTCGTGGAGCTTGGTGCCCACGCCATGGCCCACGAAATCCCGGACCACGGAATAGCCATGCTTCTCCACATACGCCTGGACGGCGTGGGAGATGTCGGACACCCGGTTGCCCGGCGCAGCTTTCTCGTAGGCCTCCCAGAAGCTCTGCCGGGTGACCTCAATCAGCCTTTTGGCCTCATCCGAGATAGCGCCGCAGGGATAGGTGGCGGCGCAGTCGCCGTGGAAGCCGTCGATAACCGCCCCCACGTCGATGCTTACGATGTCCCCCTCTTTGAGCACAGTGTGCCTAGACGGGATGCCGTGGATGACCACTTCGTTGACAGAGATGCACGCCGAGCCGGAAAACCCGCCATATCCCAGGAACGAGGGCTGTCCGCCCTTGCTGCGGATGAATTTGCGCACCGCGTCGTCTATCTCCTTGGTGGTGACGCCCGGACGCACCATATTTCCCGCCAGCGCCCGGGCCTGGGCGGTGACCCGTCCTGCCCTGCGCATGGCGTCCTGCTCCCGGGGGGATTTCAAGGTGATGAGTTCCATACCTTCAGATCCCCAGAAGCCCGGCGATTGCCTGGGTGGTGGCCTCAATGCTGGCCTGGAAGGGCACAACCTTGAGGATGTCCCGGTCCGCGTAGAACTTTTTCAGCGGCTCGGTCTGGGCGTGGTAGGTGGACAGGCGGCTGATTACCGTCTCGTGCTTGTCGTCCTCCCGCTGGGTCAGGGTGTTGCCGCAGTGGTCGCACTTGCCCTCTACTTTGGGGGGCGCGGCCTCCAGGTGGTAGGTGGCCCCGCAGATGGGGCAGGACCGCCGCCCGATCATCCGGTGGAGGATCTCCTGGTCGGGAACCTCGATATCCAGCACGCAGTCGAACTGGATGCCGGCCTCCTCCAGGGCCTCTGCCTGGGCGATGGTGCGGGGCACCCCATCCAGGATATAGCCCTTCTGGCAGTCCGGCTCGGCCAGGCGCTCGGCAATGATGCCGATAATCACCTGGTCCGGGACCAGCTTGCCCGCGTCCATGTAGCTCCGGGCCTGGAGTCCTACGGGCGTGCCGTTTTTCACGGCAGCCCGCAGGATATTGCCTGTGGAAATGGTGGGCACGTCCAGCCGCTCACTGAGGATGGCGGCCTGGGTCCCCTTACCGGCGCCGGGGGCGCCGAACATGATGAGCTTCATGGCCTTACCTCAGCGCTCACTCAAGGAAGCCCTTGTAGTGGCGCATCATGAGCTGGGCCTCCAGCGCCTTGACGGTCTCCAGCGCCACGCCCACCACGATGATGACGGAGGTGCCGCCGATAGCCAGGCTCCGGCCCGCGCTGCTTCCCGCCAGCAGCATAATGTTACCGACGAGGGTGGGCAGCAGGGCCACCACGGCCAGGTAGAGCGCACCGAACATGGTGATGCGGGACACCACCTTGCTGAGGAAATCGCTGGTGGGCTTGCCCGGACGGAAGCCGGGGATAAACCCGCCGTTCTTCTTCAGGTTGTTGGACACCTCAATGGGATTGAACTGGATGGTGTTGTAGAAATAGCTGAAGAACACGATCAGCAGGAAATACACAATGCAGTACACCCAGCCCCGGGAGTCGAAAACCTGAAGGAAGGTATACCACCCGCTGCCCGGCGTCTGGGCGGAGGGCACAAACATGCCAATGGTAGCGGGGATAGACGCGATGGACTGGGCGAAGATGATGGGCAGCACGCCGGACATATTCACCTTGATGGGCAGATGGCTGGACTGGCCGCCGTACATCTTCCGGCCCACCACCCGCTTGGCGTACTGCACGGGGATGCGGCGCTCGGAGTTGTCCATGAACACGATAAAGGCCACCAGCAGCAGCATACCGGCCACGATAAGCAGGATGAACGCGGGGTGCAGCACCAGGGAAGTGGCGGGGTCGGCCTTGGCCATCCAGCCCCTCACACCCTCAATCATGCTGCCCACCATGCTGGGCCCGCGGGCCACGATACCGGCAAACAGAATGATGGAAATGCCGTTGCCGATGCCGAACTCAGTGATCTGCTCGCCCAGCCACATCAGGAAGGCGGAGCCAGCCACAAAGGCGGCGATAATGACGAAAGCGGCCCAGATGTTGTCGGTGGACAGGAAGCTGGTGCCGTTGGAGCCCACCCGGAGCATGGTGTAGAAACCGAAGGCCTGGATCAGGGCGATGCCCACGGTAGCATAACGGGTGATGGCGGCCAGTTTCTTCTTGCCCTCTTCGCCGCCCTCCTTCTGGAGCCTCTCCAGGGCGGGTATCGCGATTGTCAGCAGCTGAATGATGATGGAGCTGTTGATATAGGGCTGGATGGACAGCGCGAACACCGTGGCCTGGGCGAAGGCGTCGCCGCTCATCACGTTGAGCAGGCCGAAGATGCTGGCGGACTGGGCCTTCATATAGTCGCTGAGCATACCAACGTTAATGAAGGGCACCGGGATGGCGCTGCCCAACCGAAAGATGAGCAGGGCGAACACGGTAAACAGCAGCTTAGCCCGCAGCTCCGGCACCTTCCAGGCGTTGCGCATGGTCTGAATCATCTCAGATCACCTCCGCCGTGCCGCCCGCCTTTTCGATCTTCTCTTTGGCCGAAGCGGAGAAAGCGGAAGCCCGAACGGTGAGCTTCTTAGTCAGTTCCCCGTTGCCCAGGATCTTGACGCCGTACTCGCACTTGGAAATAATACCCTTTTCCAGCAGGTCGCAAACATTGACCACGGCGCCATCCTCAAACTTGTTCAGGGCGGAGACGTTAATGGCCTCCAGCCGCTTGGCAAAAATGTTGTTGAAGCCACGCTTGGGCAGGCGGCGGGCCAGGGGCATCTGACCGCCCTCAAACCCGATGCGGACGCCGCCGCCGGAGCGGGCCCACTGGCCCTTGTGGCCGCGCCCGGCGGTCTTTCCGTTGCCGGAGCCGGGGCCGCGCCCCTTGCGCTTGCCCACCTGGGTGGAGCCGGGGGCGGGAGACAGTTCATGCAGATTCATGGTCAGCACCTCCATTAGGCGTTCTCGGTCACCTGGAGCAGGTAACCGATGTGGGCGATCTTGCCCCGGGTAGCCTCGTTGTCGGGCTGCACGGTGGTGTCGCCGATCTTGCGCAGGCCCAGGGCCTCGGCGGTGGCCTTATGCTTGGCCAGACGGCCGTTCAGGCTCTTGACGAGCTTGATGTTGATGGTTTTAGCCATTGTCGCCAGCCTCCTTAACCTAAGATCTCTTCCACGCTCTTGCCGCGGATGCGCGCGACTTCGGCGGGGCTGCGCAGGGATTTGAGCCCCTCCATGGTGGCTGCCACCACGTTCTGGGGGTTGTTGGTGCGCAGGCACTTGGCACGGATGTCGGACACACCCACGGCCTCCATCACGGCGCGCACGGGGCCGCCGGCAATGATGCCGGTACCTTTGGACGCGGGCTTGAGCAGCACACGTCCGGCGCCGAACTCGCCGATGACTTCATGGGGGATGGTAGTGCCGGACAGGGTGATGGTCACCATGTTCTTCTTGGCGTCCTCAATGCCCTTGCGGATGGCCTCGGCCACTTCGGCGGCCTTGCCCAGGCCGAAGCCCACGCGGCCCTTCTCATCACCCACCACCATCAGGGCGGAGAACTTGGCCACGCGGCCACCCTTAACGGTCTTGGAAACACGGTTCAGATAAACCATCTTCTCCACGAACTCTTTGGGTTCTCTTTCAAATCTAGGCATTCTTGTTTCCTCCTCCCTTAGAACTGCAGGCCGCCCTCGCGGGCGCCCTCGGCCAGAGCCTTCACGCGGCCATGGTACAGGTAGCCGCCGCGGTCGAACACGACTGCCTCGATACCCTTGTCCTTGGCGCGCTGGGCGATAGCCTCGCCCACCTTCTTGGCGGCCTCACAATTGCTGCCGGGGCCCTCGAAACCCTTTTCCTGGGAAGAAGCGGAGACCAGGGTAATGCCCTTGGTATCGTCGATGATCTGGGCATAGATATTGGTCTCGCTGCGGAACACGTTCAGGCGAGGACGCTCGGGGGTGCCGGACACCTTGCCGCGAACGCGTTTATGGCGGTGCAGGCGCTGAGCCTTGGTATTGGGACGGTTAATCATAATCGGCACACCTCCTTCTTATTTCTTCACGCCGGTCTTACCGACCTTGCGGCGGATGACCTCGTCAGAGTACTTGATACCCTTGCCCTTGTAGGGCTCGGGGGGACGCTTCTCCCGAACCTCGGCGGCAAACTGGCCCACCAGCTGCTTATCGAAGCCGGAGATGACGATCTGGTTGGCGCTGGGGGTCTCAATGGCAATACCCGCGGGCGCCTCCATGATAACCTGATGGGAATAGCCCAGGTTCATCACCAGCTTGCCCCCCTCCATGGCGACGCGGTAGCCCACGCCGTTCACGTCCAGGGTCTTTTTGAAGCCGTCGGTGACGCCCACCACCATGTTGTGGAGCAGGGTGCGGGTAAGCCCGTGCAGGGAACGGTTCTCCTTCAGGTCGTTGGGACGGGTGACGCGCAGCTCTGCCCCCTCCTGCTTGATGGTCATGGCGGGGTGCAGCTGCTGGGTAAGGGTGCCCTTGGGCCCCTTCACTGTGACGAGGTTATTGTCCTCGATCTTAATCTCCACGCCGGCGGGGACGGCGATAGGAGCTCTGCCAATTCTAGACATTCCTATAACCCTCCTTACCAGACAAATGCCAGGACTTCGCCGCCGACATGGGCCTGACGGGCCTTCTTGTCGGTCATGACGCCCTTGGATGTGGACACGATGGCGATACCCAGGCCGCGCAGCACCCGGGGCAGCTCCTCGGCGCCAGCATACACGCGCAGGCCGGGCTTGGACACCCGGCGCAGGTTGGTGATGACCTTCTCCTTGCCGGGCTGGACGTACTTCAAGGTGATGCGGATGACGCCCTGGGTCCCGTCGCTGATGGTCTGGAAGTTCTTGATATAGCCCTCGTCCAGCAAAATCTGGGCGATGGCCTTCTTCATGTTGGAAGCGGGGACATCCACGGTGTCATGCTTGGCGTTGTTCGCGTTGCGGATGCGGGTGAGCATATCCG
>CAJUQD010000073.1 GCA_910588105.1 uncultured Oscillospiraceae bacterium
CTGGCCCGGATGGTGGTGATGTCATAGGTGCCCAGCAGCTCCACCACCGTCTCCAAGCTGTCCAGTACATCCTGGCGGGTGATGATGACCTCCGTGTGGTCGCTGCCGATGTGATCCGCCACCTGGCGGGCGTATTTCAGGTCGATGGCATCGGTGTCCATGCCGATGGCGAAGGTGCGGATCGGGACGCGGCTCCGCCTGGCGGCGATGGCGCACACCAGGGAGGAGTCCAGCCCACCGGACAGGAGAAAGCCCACCTTGGCGTCGGCGACCAGCCGCTTTTCCACTCCGGCGATGAGCTTTTCCCGGATGTTGGCGCAGATAGCGTCCATACCGTCCCGGCAGACGCGCTCCACCTGGGCAATGTCCCGGTAGCACACAAATCTGCCGTCCTTGTAATAGTGTCCCGGCGGGAACGGCAGGATGTGCTCCACGATCCCCACCAGGTTCTTTGGCTCACTGGCAAAGACGGCGGACCCGCTGCGGTCATGCCCGTAATAGAGGGGCCGGATGCCAATGGGGTCCCGGGCGGCGATGAACTCCCCCGCCACGCCGTCATAGATGACGCAGGCAAACTCCGCGTCGAGCATGGCAAACATAGCCGTGCCATACTCCCGGTACAGGGGGAGCAGGATCTCGCAGTCGGACCCGCTTTGGAACGCATAGCCTTTTCCTTCCAAGATCTTCCTAAGCCTTTCAAAGCCATAGAGCTCGCCGTTGCACACACAATAGCTGCCGTCCCGCTCAAAGGGCTGCATCCCCTCGGGGGTGAGGCCCATGATGGACAGGCGGTGGAAGCCCAGCAGTCCGTCTCCGACGCGGAGAACCCGGCTGTTATCCGGGCCGCGGCTGACGGTGCGGGCAAAGCCCTGCTGAAAGGCGTCATAATCGGCCACAGGGCCGCAATAACCGATGATTGAACACATATGTCTCCTCTTTTCCACCCCTGGGTCTTGTCAAGGCCGCGGGGCTTTTTTGATTTGTCGGGTCACAGGGGCAGGGGATATTTCCCGGTAAAACACCCGTCACAGAAGCCGCAGGCAGCATTCGGAACGATGCGCTTCAGTGCGTCCAGGCTCAAAAATGCCAGGCTGTCCGCGCCGGTCTGCGCCCTGATCTCCTCTACCGAGTAGCGGCAGGCGATCAGCTCGTCCTTGTTCGGGATGTCGGTGCCAAAATAGCAGGGGGCGATAAATGGCGGCGCGGAGGAGCGCAGATGGACCTCCTTAGCCCCCGCCTCCCGCAGCAGGGACACGATTTGCCGGGAAGTGGTGCCCCGGACGATGGAATCATCCACCAGCACCACCCGTTTTCCCGCTACACAGCTGCGCAGTGCTCCCAGCTTGATGCGCACCGCCTGCTCCCGGTGGTCTTGGCCGGGGGTGATGAAGGTGCGGCCAATATAGCGGTTTTTCACCAGCCCCACCCCATAGGGGATGCCGGATGCCTCCGCATAGCCCAGGGCGGCGTCCAGTCCGGAATCCGGCACGCCGACCGTCACGTCTGCCTCCACGGGATATTCCTGGGCCAGGAAGTACCCTGCCCGCCGCCGGGCCTCGTGGACGGACTGGCCGCAGATGGTGGAGTCGGGCCGGGCGAAGTAAATGTACTCGAAGATGCATAGGTGTCCTCTGCCGGCGGGGCCCTGAATGGTGCGCACCACGCCGTCCTCCACCGCCACGATCTCGCCGGGATCCAGCTCCCGCTCAAACCTGGCCCCCACCGCATCCAGCGCGCAGCTCTCAGAGGCGAACATCACCGCCTTTCCCCGCCGCCCCATACACAGAGGACGGAAGCCCCAGGGGTCCCGGGCGGCGACCAGCTTCCGGGGAGACATGACGATCAGGGACCAGGCCCCCCGCAACCCCGACAGCGCTTTCTGCACCGCCTCCTCCACCGAAGGGCAGCGCAGCCGTGCCTGGGCAATGGCATAAGCAATCAGCTCGGAATCGCTGGTGGTCTGGAAAATGGCTCCCTGATACTCGAACTTAGTGCGCAGCTCATCCGCGTGGGGCAGATTGCCGTTGTGGGCCAAAGCCAGGGTGCCTTTGACATAGTTCAGCGTCAGGGGCTGGGCATTCTCCCGGCGAAGGCCGCCGGCAGTGGAATAGCGCACATGGCCCACCGCCATGGTCCCGTTCAGCTCGTCCAAGATCCCCTCGTGGAATACCTCCCCCACCAAACCCACATCCTTGTGGAAGGACAGCTCCCTATCGTTGATGGCGGCGATGCCGCAGGCCTCCTGCCCCCGGTGCTGGAGGGCATACAGCCCATAATAGGCGGTCCGGGCGCAGTCCCCAACCGGGTCGTATATGCCAAATACACCGCACTCCTCATGAAGCTCCATAGAAAACACTCCCTTGCGTCAACGCCCGCAGGGCAAGGGTGACAAGGCCCTTGCCCTACAGCTGTTTTTATTCCTCGCCCTGGAGGGCGTCATAGCCCCGTTCGTTGGTGCGGACCTTCACCGCCTGTTCCACGCCGTAGACGAAGATCTTGCCGTCCCCGATATGGCCGGTGTACAGCGCCTTCCGGGCGGCATCCACCACCTGGGCCACCGGCACCTTGGACACCACCATGTCCACCTGGAGCTTGGGCAGCAGGTTCATGGACAGGGGTACGCCCCGGTAATACTCTGTGCGCCCCTTCTGGATGCCGCAGCCCAGCACCTGGGTGACAGTCATGCCGGTGACGCCGATATCGTTCATAGCTGCTTTCAGCTGCTCGAACTTGGCCTGATTGCACAGGACTGTCACCTTGGACAGCTTCACGTCAGAGGCAGGCATGGGCTGGGACATGACCTGGACGGGCACCGTCTCATCCATGCACCTGCTGTCCTTGGCCGCCACCGGCGCGGGAAAAGCGTTGGCTGCCGGCATAGCCGTCAGGGTAGTGGAGGGCATGAAGTCGGCGTAGGCGGAGGGCAGGCCGTGCTCGGTGGAGTCCAGTCCAGCGATCTCCTCCTCGGCAGACACCCGCAGGCCGTGGGCGGCGCGGATGATGTGGAACACGATGGTCATGACCACCACCGTGTAGGCCGCGATGGCGGCCACGCCCAGACACTGGACGCCCAGCAGACGCGGTCCGCCGCCGTAAAGCAGGCCTCCGTCTGTGGCAAGAAATCCCGTGAGGATGGTGCCTGTCAACCCACATCCGCCGTGGACGGCCACCGCGCCCACCGGATCGTCGATGTGGAGCCTGGTGTCCACCGTCTCCACGATGACCACCACCAGGATGCCGGTGACCACGCCCACAATGGCAGAACCCAAGGCATCCAGGTCGGCACAACCGGCGGTGATCCCAACCAACCCGGCCAGAGGGGCATTCAAGCACATACCTACGTCGGGCTTGCCGTTCTTGATCCAGGTGAACAGCATACAGACCACCGTGGCCACCGCTGGGGCGATGGTGGTGTTGCCCAGGATCTGAGCCATCTGGACAGTGTCGGATGCCGCCGCGCCGTTAAAGCCGTACCAGCAGAACCAGAGGATGAACGTGCCCATGGCCGCCAGAGGGATGTTGTGGCCCAGGATGGCCCTGGAATTGCCCTTTTCATCGTATTTTCCCATGCGGGCCCCCAGCAGGATGGCCCCAATCAGCCCGGAGATGCCTCCCACCATATGGATGACAGAGGACCCCGCAAAGTCAATGTAGCCCAGCTTGGCCAGCCAGCCCTGGGCGTTCCATACCCAGCCCGCCTCAACGGGGTAGACCACAGCGGAGATGACGGCGGAGTAGATGCAGTAGCTGGAGAACTTGGTGCGCTCCGCCATGGCTCCGGACACGATGGTGGCGGCGGTGGCACAAAACACCAGCTGGAAAAAGAAGTTGGACCAGTCGAACCCGTAGAAATCGGTGAACATCTGATACTCCGGTAGGCCGATCAGTCCGAAAAAGTAGTTCTCGCTGTTCATGATACCATAGCCCAAAGCCATGAACACCACCGTGCCGATGCAGAAATCCATCAGGTTCTTCATGATGATGTTCCCCGCATTTTTAGCCCGCGTGAAGCCCGCCTCCACGGCGGCAAACCCGCACTGCATGAAGAACACCAGGATCGCGCCTACCAAAAACCATACTGACATATCCATTGAGATTCCTCCCTTAACATCAGGTCAGGCCGCGCGCTCTGCTGGCGCTTCAGCACGGTCCCTCCCGTGAAACAGGAAAGGCGCCGGGAGCGTTGAAGCTCTCCGGCACCTTTGCCTGATGGGGGGAGTATAGCGCCGTTTTTGCAAGATGTCAACCGATAAAATTCATTTTTGGCGGGCTCTACAAATGTTTTTACCCTCATAACGAAAATATGATTATTTTATCCTGCAATATTTTAGAAGATCATTCCAAGCCGCTGTACCCCATGAGGTACCGGTCCACCTCCCGGGCGGCGGCGCGGCCCTCGGCAATGGCCCACACCACCAGAGACTGCCCCCGGCACATATCCCCGGCGGCGAACACCTTCTCCACACCAGTGGAGTACACGTCGGGGACCGTGGCCACGTTGGAACGCCCGTCTCGGTCCACGCCAAAGGCGTCGGCGGCATAGTCCTCCGGGCCCAGAAAGCCCGCCGCGATGAGCAGTAGCTGACAGGGCAGCTCCTCCTCCGAGCCGGGGACCTCAGCCATGGTATGGCGGTTGCCCTCCACTTTGGGCTCCAGCTTGACGGTGACGATGGAACACAGCACGCCGTTTTCGTCCGTGCGGCACTCCTTTACCGTGGTCTGGTAGCGGCGGGGATCCCCACCGAATACCGCGATGGCCTCCTCCTGGCCGTAATCCGTTTTGCAGACCTTTGGCCATTGGGGCCAGGGGTTGTTGGCAGCCCGGCTGTCAGGGGCCTTGGGCATCATCTCCAGCTGGATGACGGACTTACAGCCGTGGCGGATGGCGGTGCCCACGCAGTCGTTGCCCGTGTCGCCGCCGCCCACGATGACCACATCCCTGCCCCCGGCATTGATATAGGTGCCTTTCGCAAGGCCGCTGTCCAGCAGGGACCTGGTGGTGGAGGTCAGAAATTCCACGGCGTAATACGCGCCATCCACTCCCTCCGCCGCGGGCAGGGGCCGGGGCTTTTTCGCGCCGCAGCACAAGATCACCGCGTCATATTCCTCCAAAAGCTGCCGGGCGGACACGTCCCGGCCCACGTCGCAGGAGGTGCGGAACACCACTCCCTCCGCCGCCATCAGACCGGTCCGGCGGGCGACAATCTCCTTTTGCAGCTTCATGTTGGGGATGCCGTACATCAGCAGGCCCCCCACCCGGTCCTCCCGCTCCAATACGGTGACGGTGTGCCCCCGGCGGTTGAGCTGCTGGGCGGCGGCCAGCCCGGCGGGGCCGGACCCCACCACCGCCACCCGTTTTCCGGTGCGGACACGGGGCGGCTGGGGTGCCATTGCCCCCGAGGCAAAGCCCGCCTCGATGATGGCAAGCTCGTTTTCCTTCACCGTCACCGGGTTGCCGTTGAGGCCGCAGGTGCAGGCCGCCTCGCACAGGGCGGGGCACACCCTCCCGGTAAATTCAGGGAAGCTGTTGGTCTTGGTGAGCCGGGCCAGGGCCTGGTCCAGGTTTTCGGTATAGATCAGATCGTTCCACTCCGGTACCAAGTTGTGGAGGGGACAGCCGGTGAACATACCCGCCAGCTCCACCCCGGACTGGCAGAAGGGCACGCCGCACTCCATGCACCGGGCTCCCTGCTTTCGCCGTTCCTCCTCGGGGAGCATGGGGTGGAACTCGTTCCAGTGCTTAATCCGCTCCAAAGGCGACTGGCAGGGGTTACCCTGACGGCTGTATTCCAAAAATCCAGTGGGCTTTCCCATTATCGCGCACCTCCCGTCACGGCGTAAAACGCCTCGATCTCCGCCTCGTCATGGCTCATGCCCCGCTCCTCGAACTGGGCGATGGCCTTCAAAATCCGGTCGTAATCCCGGGGCAGTATCTTCTTGAAGCTGGCGGCGCTGTGCTGGAAGTCCGCCAGGATGGCCTTGCCCTTCTCCGAGCCTGTGGCCTCCACGTGCTGGGCAATGAGGGAGCGCAGCTCCTCCAGATCGTGCTTTTCGATTACCGGCTCCATGGACACCAGCTCCTTGTTGACCCGCAGGTACAGGTCCCGGCGGGGGTCCCAGACGTAGGCGATGCCGCCGCTCATGCCTGCGGCGAAGTTTTTGCCCGTCTCGCCCAGCACCACCACCCGGCCCCCGGTCATGTACTCGCAACCGTGGTCGCCCACGCCCTCCACCACGGCACAAGCGCCGGAGTTGCGCACGGCGAAGCGCTCCCCGGCCACGCCCGCGATGAAGGCTTTGCCGGAGGTGGCCCCATACAGCGCCACGTTGCCCACGATGATGTTCTCGTCCGCCTGATAACTGGCGTTTTTCGGCGGATACACCACCAGCTTGCCGCCGGACAGGCCCTTGCCAAAGTAGTCGTTGGAGTCCCCCTCCAGCTCCAGGGTTAGCCCCTTGGGGATGAACGCGCCGAAGGATTGTCCGCCCCCGCCGGTGCAGTGGACGGTATAGGCGTCCTCCTCCAGCCCCTCCCCGTGGAGGCGGGTTATGTCGGAGCCGAAGATGGTGCCCACAGCCCGGTCGGTGGAGGTGACCTCCAACGAGAGCCGCTTTTTCTGCCCCTTTTTCAGGGCGGAGCCCATTTTTGCCAGCAGAATAGACTGGTCCACCGTCTTTTCCAGCTGGAAGTCGTACACATCAGCTGGATCGAAGTGGGTCTTGTAATCCTCCCCGATGTAGGGATCATCCAGAATGGCGGACAGGTCCACTGCGGCGGCCCGGTCGTTCACCGCGCTTTCCCGCTGTTTCAGCAGGTCGGTGCGGCCCACCAGCTCCTCCACGGTGCGCACACCCAGCTTCGCCATGTGCTCCCGCAGCTCCTGGGCGATGAAGCGCATGAAGTTCACCACATATTCCGGCTTTCCCTTGAACCGTTTCCGCAGCTCTGGGTTCTGCGTCGCAACCCCCACGGGGCAGGTGTCCAGATTGCACACCCGCATCATGACGCAGCCCATGGTCACCAGCGGCGCGGTGGCAAAGCCGAACTCCTCCGCCCCCAGCATACAGGCGATGGCCACGTCCCGGCCCGTCATCAGCTTGCCGTCGGTCTCCAGTACCACCCGGGAGCGCAGGCCGTTTTGGATCAGCGTCTGGTGGGTCTCCGCCAGACCCAGCTCCCAGGGCAGGCCCGCGTTGTGGATGGAGGTGCGGGGGGCGGCCCCGGTGCCGCCGTCCCAGCCGGAGATGAGCACCACCTGGGCCCCCGCTTTGGCCACACCCGCCGCCACCGTGCCCACACCCGCCTCGCTGACCAGCTTGACGGAAATGCGGGCCTGACGGTTGGCGTTTTTCAGATCGTAGATCAGCTGGGCCAGGTCCTCAATGGAATAGATATCGTGATGGGGCGGCGGAGAGATCAGGGACACGCCGGGGGTGGAGTAGCGGGTCTTGGCGATCCAGGGATAGACCTTTTTCCCCGGCAGATGTCCTCCCTCGCCGGGCTTGGCCCCCTGAGCCATCTTAATTTGAATTTCTTTGGCGCTCACCAGATACTCACTGGTGACACCGAACCGCCCCGACGCCACCTGCTTAATGGCAGAGCAGCGGTCGGATTTCAGCCGCTCGGGCCGCTCGCCGCCCTCGCCGGAGTTGGACTTGCCTCCCAGCATATTCATGGCCACCGCCATGCACTCGTGGGCCTCCTGGGAGATGGAGCCGTAGCTCATGGCCCCGGTCTTGAAACGCTTGACGATGGAATCCACGCTCTCCACCTGGTCGATGGGGATGGGTTCGTCTGCGTACTTCATCTCCATCAGCCCCCGGAGGGTGTGGGGGCAGGTTTCGTCGTCCACCAGGGCGCTGTACTGCTTGAACAGGTTGTAATCCCCGGTGCGGGCGGACTGCTGGAGCAGGTGGATGGTCTGGGGATTATACATATGGTCCTCCTGCCCTGTGCGGGCCTTATGGGAGCCCACGGAGTCCAGGGTCATGTCCACACCCAGGCCCAGGGGGTCGAAGGCCCGGCTGTGGTTTTTGTCCACCAGTTGCTCTATTTCTTTCAGCCCGATGCCGCCCACCCGGGAAACGGTGTTGGTGAAATACTCGTGCACCACGTCTTGGGAAATGCCGATGGCCTCGAAAATCTGGGCGGACTGGTAGGACTGGATGGTGGAGATGCCCATTTTGGAGGCGATCTTCACGATACCCTTCAAAATGGCCTTGTCGTAGTCGTCCACCGCCGCGCCGAAGTCCTTGTCCAGCAGCCCCTCGTCGATGAGCTGGCCGATGGTCTCCTGGGCCAGATAGGGGTTGACCGCTCTTGCGCCGTAGCCCAGCAGGGCGGCGAAGTGGTGCACGTCCCGGGGCTCGGCGGACTCCAGGATGACGGACACCGCCGTGCGCTTGCGGGTGCGCACCAGGTGCTGCTCCAGGCAGGACACCGCCAGCAGGGATGGGATGGCCACATGGTTCTCGTCCACCCCCCGGTCGGACAGGATGATGATGTTGGCCCCGTTGCGGTAGGCTCGGTCGGCGGCGATCTTCATCTGATCCAGCGCCCGCTTCAGGGGCATATTTTTGAAGTAGAGCAGGGACACCGTCTCCACATGGAAGCCGGGCTTGTCCATAGCCTTGATTTTCATCAGGTCTACAGAGGTCAAAATTGGGTTGTGAATCTGGAGCACCCGGCAGTTCTCTGCCCGCTCCTCCAACAGGTTGCCGTCGTCCCCCACGTAGACGGTTGTGTCGGTGACGATCTCCTCCCGGATGGCGTCGATGGGCGGGTTGGTCACCTGGGCGAAGAGCTGGCGGAAGTAGTTGAACAAGGGCTGGTCGTGGCCGGACAGCACTGCCAGCGGGATGTCGGCCCCCATGGCGGCGGTGGGCTCCGCCCCGGTGCGCGCCATGGGCAGGATGGTGTCCTTCACGTCCTCGTAGGTATAGCCGAAGGCCTTCTGCACTTGGGTGCGGCGCTCCGAGGTGTACGTCTCCACCCGATGGTTGGGGATGGGCAGGTCCTTCAGGCGCACTAGGTTCCTATCCAGCCACTCGCCGTAGGGATTGCGGGCGGCATAGCCCTCTTTGATCTCGCTGTCGCCGATGATGCGGCCCGAAACGGTGTCCACCAGCAGCATTTTGCCCGGCTCCAACCGGGATTTGCACACGATGCGGGCCGGGTCAATGTCCAGCACCCCCACCTCGGAGGACAGGATCAGCCGGTCGTCGTCGGTGACGTAGTACCGGGAGGGGCGCAGGCCGTTGCGGTCCAGCACCGCCCCCACCTGGTCGCCGTCGGAGAACAGGATGGAGGCCGGACCGTCCCAGGGCTCCATCATCACAGCGTAATACTGGTACAGATCCCGGCGGGCCCGGGACAGGTTGGCGTCGTTCATCCAGGGCTCGGGAATACAGATCATCACCGCCAGGGGCAGGTCCATGCCGCTCATGACCAGAAATTCCAGGGTGTTGTCCAGCATGGCGGAGTCGGAACCGTTCACGTCCACCACCGGGAACACCTTGTCCAGGTCCCCTTCCCAGACCGGGGCGTGCATGGTCTCCTCCCGGGCCAGCATACGGTCCGCGTTGCCCCGGATGGTGTTGATCTCCCCGTTATGGAGGATGAACCGGTTGGGGTGGGCCCGCTCCCAGGCGGGATCGGTGTTGGTGGAGAACCGGGAGTGGACCAGGGCGATGGCGGAGGTGTACGCCTCGCTTTGCAGGTCCTGATAAAACTCCCGCAGCTGGCCCACCAGGAACATCCCCTTATAGACGATGGTCCGGCTGGACAGAGAGGCCACATAGGTGTCGCCGCCCGACTGCTCGAACTCCCGCCGGACGATGTACAGCCGCCGGTCGAACTCCAGCCCGCGGGCCAAATGGTCCGGGCGGCGGACAAAGCCCTGCATGATCCGGGGCATTTTCGCCAGCGCCTTGTGGCCCAGCACCTGGGGGCACACCGGCACCTCCCGCCAGCCGATGAACTCCATCCCCTCCCGCTCTGCGATGAGCTGGAACATCTTCATGGCCTGATTCCGGCGCAGGTCGTCCTGGGGGAAGAAGAACATCCCCACCCCGTAGTCCCGTTCGCCCCCCAGCTCAAAGCCCAGCTCCGCCGCCGCTTTGGAGAAAAAGCCGTGGGAGATCTGCAGCAAAATACCCACGCCATCGCCGGTCTCGCCCGCGGCGTCCTTTCCCGCCCGGTGCTCCAGCTTTTCCACAATCTTCAGCGCGTCGTCCACCGTCTGATGGGTCTTTCTGCCCTTGATGTCCACAACGGCCCCAATGCCGCAGGCGTCGTGCTCGAACCGGGGGTCGTACAGCGGCGCGGCGGGCCGCGTCTGATTCTCTCTCATATCAAAAACCTCTTTTCGGGGTCAAATCATAAACGGGACAGCGCCCCATGAGCGCCGTCCCGTTCTGTCAGGCGTCTCTGCCCGTTCCGATTTCGTCCAGCACCCGCCGGGCGGTGTCCGCCAGCCGCGTGCCCTGGTCCATGCTCCGCTTTTGGAGGAAGCGGTGGGCTTGCTCCTCCGTCATGCCATCCCGGCCCATCAGCACAGCCTTGGCCTGCTCCACCAGCTCCTTTTCCTCCTGGGTGCGCCGGGCGGGGGCCTGGCTTGCCTGGACCAGTTGGGCCAGCATCCGCACCGAGGCCAGCAGCTCCACCCGGCCCGCCGGCGCGGGGAGCTTGAATATGCCGGGGGCGGTACACAGCTCCAGCCGGGCCTGGGGCGCCACCATCAGCATGACGCACCGCTGGGGCAAATCAAAATACAGCGTCTCACAGCTCTCATCCGTCAGCTTGAAGCCGCACACCACCAGGTCCAGCCGCAGCTTGGCCACCGTTCGCTTCACCTGGGCGGCGCTACGGCAGATCAGGCACGAAAATTCCCCGGTGCTTTCCAGCACCTCCCGGAGTCGGTCGCAGTTGGACTGGCGCTCAAAGGCCACCACGATCTGCCGCATGGCCCTCA
>CAJUQD010000074.1 GCA_910588105.1 uncultured Oscillospiraceae bacterium
CCTGTATTCATGCGGGTTTGCGCCGCTTTGACGGTCATTCCCACTCAATCGTCCCCATCGGTTTAGGCGTCAGGTCATACAGCACCCGGCACACACCCGGCACCTCCGCCAGGATCCGCGCGGTAATCTTTTTGAGCACCGCCCAGTCAATCTCTGGCACAGTGGCGGTCATAGCGTCCAGCGTGTTCACCGCCCGGATAATCACGGGCCAGTCAAAGGCCCGTTTCCCGTCCCGCACGCCGGTAGAGCGGAAATCCGGCACCACCGTGAAAAACTGCCACACCCTGTCCGCAAGCCCGGCGGCGGCAAACTCTTCCCGCAAAATCGCGTCCGATTCCCGCAGGGCGGCCAGACGGTCCCGGGTGATTGCTCCCAGGCACCGCACCCCCAGCCCGGGGCCGGGGAAGGGCTGCCGCTCCACCATGGAGGCGGGGAGGCCCAGGGCGTGGCCCACACAGCGCACCTCATCCTTGAACAGCAGCCGCACCGGCTCTACCAACTGGAAATCAAAGTCGTCGGGCAGGCCGCCCACGTTGTGGTGGGCTTTTACGCCGTCGCTCTCCAGGATGTCGGGGTAAATCGTCCCCTGGGCCAGAAAGTCGATGCCCTCCAGCTTCCGGGCCTCCTCCTCAAACACCTTAATAAATTCGCCGCCGATGATTTTCCGTTTCTGCTCCGGCTCGTCCACCCCGGCCAGGAGCGCCAGGAAGCGGTCTGTGGCGTCCACATAGATGAGATTGGCGTCCATCTGGTTTTGGAACACCTCGATAACCTGCTCGCTTTCCCCCTTGCGCATGAGGCCGTGGTTCACGTGGACGCATACCAGCTGCCTGCCGATTGCTTTAATCAGCAGGGCCGCCACCACCGACGAGTCCACCCCGCCGCTGAGTGCCAGCAGTACCTTTTTATCCCCCACCTGTTCCCGGACGGCCTTCACCTGTTCGTCGATGAAAGCCTGGGCCAGCTCGGGGGTGTTGATCCGTTTCATGTCTGCGGGGCGTATATTGCTGCTCATTGGGATTCCTCCTGTTTAAAGTTTAATACAAATAGGCGGCGAATAGCGGGAGAGGGAAAGCATAGCTTGCACGTGATTCTTTTCATAGATTTCATTTACCGCTTCAACATAAACCACAAAAGATGGGTGATGGTTATCATTTCTAGATAGATACATATTTTTTTTAGAGAGGTAGGTATCTCGAAGCGCAAACCATAAACTGTTTTCTTTCAGGTACTTCACCTTGTCCTCCAGTTGTCTGGAGTTTGGAACTTGATTCCAATAGTATTCATCCAAGTCGGAAATACCCGTTTTGCGGTGAATCAATCGCTGATAGCAATTATTAAAATAGCAGGTGATTGCAAGGTCAATGCTAAATTCTGTTTTGATTCCGTGAGCCAAGCGCCTTTTTCCTGTTGTGAGTGCGGATGTTGAGTCCTGACAGTCTCCCCAGCCGTTTGCTTTTAAGACGCCGTTAAACTGTTTTCGGACATATTCTTTGATATCGCGGCAGTTCCTATATACCGTGTCGATGATATGGAGATTATAGTCCAAATCGATGGGGGCACTTTCGTTTTGGGTGATGAGGTTTCTGTCCCCGCTTCCAATCAGATGGGCCTCGACCTTCATAACAGAGTCGCGATTAATTTGTTGCACCAACTGATTTACAATGTCAGAGCAGGTTCCGCGCAGACACTTCAAGAACGCTTTGTCTGTGATGTAGTGATACATAGTAGATGCTTCTCCTTTTCGCCCATGCCGCCCATACAGTATCCAAGACTGTATCGAGTCAGAATATCATAAATTTTCCGCTTGTCAATAGGAAACGTCAGAAGAAGAACATTTTTTTCCTTTCACTCAAATTCCACCGTAGCCGGCGGCTTTGACGTGATGTCGTACAATACCCGGTTGACCCCCTTGACCTCGTTGACAATGCGCACGCTCACCCGGTCCAGCAGCTCGTAAGGGATGCGGGACCAGTCCGCTGTCATGAAGTCGTCGGTGGTCACCGCCCGCAGGGCCACGGCGTAGTCGTAGGTCCGTCCGTCCCCCATCACCCCCACCGAGCGCATGTTGGTCAGGGCGGCGAAAAACTGGCTCAGCCGCCGGTCCTCCCCGGCCTTTGCCATCTCCTCCCGGAAGATGGCGTCCGCTTCCCGGAGTAGCTCCAGCTTTTCCCGGGTCACCTCGCCCACCACCCGGATGGCAAGCCCCGGCCCGGGGAAGGGCTGGCGGACCACCAGGTGCTCCGGCAGGCCCAACTCCCGGCCCAGCTGGCGCACCTCGTCCTTGAACAGCAGCCGCAGGGGCTCCACAATCTCCTTGAAGTCCACATGGTCGGGCAGGCCGCCCACATTGTGGTGGCTTTTGATGACGGCGGCGTCCCCCGCGCCGGACTCGATCACGTCTGGGTAGATGGTGCCCTGGGCCAGGAAGTCCACCGCGCCCACCTTTCGGGCCTCATCCTCAAATACCCGGATGAACTCCCCGCCGATGATCTTCCGCTTGCGCTCCGGCTCCTCCACCCCGGCCAGCTTGGCGAGGAACCGCTCCGCCGCGTCCACCCGGACAAAGTTCATGGCCCGCCTGGAGAAGGCGTGTTCCACCTCGTCCCCCTCGTTTTTGCGCATGAGGCCGTGATCCACAAACACGCAGGTGAGCTGCTCACCCACCGCCTCGGCCAGCAGGGCCGCCGCCACCGACGAGTCCACCCCGCCGCTCAGGGCCAGCAGCACCTTCCCATCCCCGATTTTGTCCCGCAGGGCCTGGACGGCGGCGCGCTTGTAGTCGCCCATGGTCCAGTCCCCGGCCGCGCGGCACACATCGTAGAGAAAACGGCGGAGCATGTCCGTCCCGTGTTCGGTGTGGTTCACCTCCGGGTGGAACTGGACGCCGTAGAAGCCCCGGTCCTTGTCGGCAATGGCCACGTTGGGGCAGGCGGCGGACCAGGCGGCCAGCGTGAACCCCTCGGGTACTTTTTCCATGTAGTCTCCGTGGCTCATCCAGGTGACGCCGGTTTCGGGCAGCCCCCGGAACAGTTTGCACCCGGCGTCAAAATGGGTCTCCGTCTTGCCGTACTCCCGGGCGGAATCATCCTGGGCGGCGGCGACCCGGCCACCCAGCAGGTGGGCCATCAGCTGGCAGCCGTAGCAGATGCCCAGGATGGGCACCCCCCAGGTAAAGATTTCCGGGTCCACCTTGGGCGCGCCGTCCAGATACACCGAATTGGGCCCCCCAGTGAAGATAATGCCGATGGGCCCCATGGCCCGCAGCTCTTCCAGCGGGGTGGTATAGGGCTTTACCTCGCAGTACACCCCGCACTCCCGCACCCGCCGGGCGATGAGCTGGTTATACTGCCCGCCGAAATCCAGCACGATCACAGTCTGATGGGACATGGCCGCCCCTCCTCCTCTTCCACTGATTCAAACAAGCGTTTCACATGAAACGGGTTCCTGTCACTGCCACAGGAAGTCGTCCAGCTCGCCGCCCCGGAACACCACGGAACCCTCGTGCTTCTCCTCGTCCCGCACCGGGAGGAAGGGGGCCAGCACCGTGACCCGCCTGGCGCACTCGGGGCAGCGGTACTGGATGGCCCCGCAGGCGTATATGCCCGGGGGGATATCCGCCTTTTTATCCACAATATACAGGTTCTTCCGATAAAACTCCGGTTCCTTGTGCTCCGTATAGTGGCCTACGCTCACACCGGGCATGGCAAAGAGCTGCTTGCGGGCTTTTTCCATGGCGCAGCCGCACTCCCGGCACCAGTCGTCCTGGTACTTCCGCAGCCATTTGTCGATCAGCCCCATCTCACACGCCCCCGCCTTGGATCCGGGCCTGCTCCAGCACCTGCACCCACAGGTCCGCCTTGGATATGCCCTCCAGCACCTTCTCGTCGTTCATCTTCCAGCGCTGGTTGGAGATGAAGGTATTCACCCGGATCTTGATGCCGTCCAGCTCAAACAGGAAGCTCACCCGGCTGGTGCCCCGCATAAAACCCGCGCCCCCCGCGCCGTCGTCCGTCCACGCCCTGGACACCCGGCTTGCCGGCGCCACCTGGACCTGGAACGGGTTCCAGAAGAACAGCAGGCCGATCTTGCCCTTGGCGATGTCCATGGACACCACGCAGCCGTCGCTGTAAAAGATCTGGCGGCGGTCGATGCCCATCTCGTCCAGCTGCTTCACCATCCGCTTCTTGCCCAGCCTGTAGATGTTCCTGGGGGCGAAGATCAACCAGAGAACGGCCAGGAGGGGGATGATAAACATACAGATCCCGGCCCCCGTGCCGCCGTCCCGGAAAAAGGTGTAGCCGATGGACAGGCTCAGCGCTGCCACGGCCAGGGGGATCAAGCTGTAGCTGAGCAGATACGCGTAGTTGATTTTCTTTACCTGGTCTGTTTTCATGGTCCGGTCTCCTTTTCTCATGTGGTTATGTTGTCCGCCCCCGGCGGCTTGGGGATTGCCTCAGTCCCACTCGCTTGTTTTCTCCTCCCCCTTCTTGGGCCGGGGGGCGAAAAAGAAGGGGAACAGCCCCAGCTTGGCCCCCAGCGAGTGGAACAGGGGGAAGCACACCAGGATGGTGATAACCTGCACCGTGCCGGTATAGCGCTGGGTGTAATCCCCCTGGGCCGCCTTGCCGCCCCCGCCCAGCATGTCGATGTAGAAATCGTGGCGGCTCAGCGGCTCGCTGTATTCGATCTGGTGGAGGAAGCTCCCGCTGTTCTCCAGGTTTTCGTATACCACCCGGCCCACGGGCAGGGTGTTCACGCCGGAGAAGTAATCCCCCTCGCTTTGCACGCTATCCGAGTTGATGACGGCGGCCACCAGCTCCCCGGAGGGCAGGGTGACGGCGTTCATATAGTGGTTCCCATAGTAGCCGCCCCCCCGGTTGCAGTACTCGATGCCGTCGGAGAGGATGGTGAAGGTGTCGTGGCTGAGCAGGTCGGCCACGCTCTGGGCGCGGAACACCTCCGGCCCCGCCTTGCCGCCGATGTCGCCGTCGGCCACGGTGTGCTCCTCCACATGCCGCTGGTACAGGCTGGGCAAGACCAGCTCAGTGAGCTTCACAGTCCCTAGGCTGACCGCGAAGGCTAGCAGCAGGCAAAGCCAGATATCAAATCTCATTCGGGTATAGCGCATGGCGGTCCCTCCCGTATCCCTGTGTCCCGGTTCCGAAGCGGTTTTCTATTTTACCGCATTTTCTAAAAAAACGCAAGAATATCTCCCCCACTTTTTCCGCATATTATCAGGGAAACGAGGTGTTACCATGTTTGTCGTCCTCATACGTACCATAGCGCTCTACCTGTTCATTGTCGTGGGCATCCGCCTGCTGGGCAAACACCAGATCGGCCAGCTAGAGCCCTCCGAGCTGGTGCTAACCCTCATCATTGCCGACCTGGCCTCCGTGCCCATGCAGGACAACGGCATCCCCCTGCTGTCGGGGCTGATCCCAATCGTGGTACTGCTGGCCCTGTCCTCTATCCTCTCGGCGCTGTGCACCAAGTCCATCCGTTTCCGGGCCCTGCTGTGCGGGCGGCCCTCGGTGGTGGTGGAAAACGGCCAGGTGGTGCAGGAGGAGCTGAAAAAGAACCGGCTCACCCTGGACGAGCTGATGGAGGAGCTGCGCATACAGGGCTACGCCGAGTTCAAATCCATCAAATTCGCCCTGCTGGAGACCAACGGCCAGCTGTCGGTGCTGCCCTACGCCGCCGACAAGCCCGCCACCGCCGGCCAGATGGGGGTGGTAACCCAGGAGGCAGGCCTGCCCGTGGTGCTCATCAGCGACGGGCGGCTGCTGGAGCACAACCTGAGGGGGGCGGGGTATGAACACAACTGGCTGGAAAAGCAGCTGGCCGCCCACGGGCTCCACTCCCACCGGCAGGCCTTCCTGCTCACGGTGGACGAGGGGGGCAACACCTGCTGCGTGCCCAAGAAGGAGGCGAAATCATGAGACGGCTGTACCTCTCCATCGGGCTGGTGGTTCTGCTGGCCCTTTTGTCCGGGCTGCACGTCTGGCATCTGGACGGCTTCACCGCCCAGCTCACCGGCCTGCTCACCCAGGCGCAGCGGCACGCGGAGCAGGAGGACTGGCCGGGGGCCGCCCTGCTCACCCGCCAGGCCAAGGAGCTCTGGACAGACCACGAGGGCTATCTCCACACCACCCTGCGCCACACCGACATCGACGCCGTCCTCATCTCCATGGACGAGGCGCTGGCCTTTTTGGAGGGGAACGAGAAGCAGAGCGCCGAATACGCCGCCGTCAACGCCCGGCTGCTGACCCAGCTGGGATTGTTGGTGGAGGCGGAGCTGCCCACACTCACCAACCTGCTGTAGGCAAGGCCCCCGCTCCGCGGGGGCTTTCGTCTGCCCCCTTGTTTCTGTCCGCAGGTTGTGGTATAATTTGCATTCAAGCATAAAATAGGTGTGGAATTGCTTTGCTGTGGAGGAACGCTTTATGAAAATAGTTGTTTTGGCCGGGGGACTCAGCGATGAGCGCAACGTGTCCCTGTCCAGCGGGTGCAAGGTGTGCGCAGCCCTGCGCCAGCGGGGGCACCAGGCTGCGCTGGTTGATATGTACCTGGGCGCGGAGGGCGACCCCCAGGCCCTGTTTTCCGCCCCTATCCCGGCGGAGCTGACGAAAATAGGGCGGCAGGCCCCGGACCTGGCGGCGGTAAAGGCCGCCCGGCCCGGAGGCGGCGAAAGCCAGTTTGGCCCCGGTGTGCTGGAGGCGTGCAGGCTGGCGGACGTGGTGTTTTTGGGCCTCCACGGCGCCTGCGGGGAGGACGGCCGGGTGCAGGCAGCATTTGACCTGATGGGCATCCCCTACACCGGGGCCGGTCATCTGGGCAGCGCCATCGCTATGGACAAGGATCTGACCAAACGCATGGTGGCCCCCCTGGGGGTGGCCACCCCCAAGTGGGAGCTGGTGAAGTACACAGCGGAGGACATCCCCGCCCTGTCCGCCCGGCTGGACGTCCCCTGCGTGGTCAAGCCGGCGGCCTCCGGCTCGTCCATCGGGGTGTCTATCGTCCACCGGCGGGAGGAGCTGTCCGGCGCCCTCATCCAGTGCCTGGCCTACGGCGGTGTGTGTGTGGTGGAGCAGTACATAGCCGGGCGGGAAATCCAGGTGGGCATTTTGGAGGACAGGGCCCTGCCCTCCATCGAGATCATCCCCAAGACCGGCTTTTACGACTATGAGAACAAGTACCAGCCCGGCGCGGCGGAGGAGATCACCCCCGCTCCCGTCCCGGCGGAGTGGGAGCGGCGGCTGGGGGAAGCGGCGCTGGCGGTATTCCGGGCTCTGGGGCTGAGCGTGTACGCCCGGGCGGACTTCATCGTCACCCAGGACGGAACCCCCTGGTTTTTGGAGATCAACACCCTGCCCGGCATGACCCCCACCAGCCTGCTGCCCCAGGAGGCGGCGGCGGCGGGCATGGGCTACGGCGAGCTGTGCGAACGGATCATTGAAGCGTCGCTCAAGGCGAGAAAGGCCGGAACATAATCAAAAGAGAGAGATTCAGGAGAGGAGCGCCATCATTATGGAGGCACTGACACTGAGACAGCTGCTGGAGGCGGTGAACGGCACCCTGCTGGGGGACTTTGACGATCTGGACGCCCAGGCCGTCCAGGTGAGCACCGACAGCCGGAATATCACCCCCGGCTGCCTGTTCATCCCCCTGGAGGGGGAGCGGTTCGACGGCCACTCCTTCATCAATTCCGCGCTGGAGGCGGGGGCGGCGGGCTGCCTCACCGCCCGGGAGCGGGAGAGCTATCTGCCCGGCAAGTTTTACATCAAGGTGCGCTCCACCCAGCGCGCCCTGTGGGAGCTGGCCCGGTACTACAAAAAGCTCTTCCCCATCCCCTTCATCGCCGTCACCGGCTCGGTGGGGAAGACCACCACCAAGGATATGACGGCGGCGGTGCTGGGGGCAAGGTTCCGCGTCCACAAAACGGAGGGGAATTTCAACAACGACATCGGCGTGCCCCTCACCCTGCTCAGGCTGGAGGCGCAGCATGAGGTGTGTGTGGTGGAGCTGGGCATGGACCACGCCGGGGAAATCGACAACCTGGCCCGGCTGGTGGAGCCGGATATGGCCCTCATCACCAACATCGGCGACGCCCACATTGAGAACCTGGGCAGCCGGGAGAACATCTTTAAGGCCAAGTGCGAGATCTTCCCCCACCTGAAGCGGGACGGGCTGGCTATCCTCAACGGGGACGACCCCCTGCTGGCCGCCCTGGAGGGGACCCTGGCCCAGCGCACTGTGTTCGTGGGGGAGGGCGAGGGGCTGGACTACACCGCGCGGGATCTTTCTAGCGATGGCGCAGGCCACCTGTTCTGCCGGGTCAAGACCCCCCGCAGTCAGTTCGAGGCCAACATCCCCGCCCTGGGCAGCCACATGATCTATCCCACCCTCATGGCCGCTGCCGCAGCCGAGGCGCTGGGCATGGCTCCCGACGAGATCGTCCGGGGCATCGGGGCCTTCCTGCCCACCAAAATGCGGATGAACATCGTGCGCTGCAAGGGTGATATCGTGATTCTGAACGATGCCTACAACGCCAACCCCCAGTCCATGCGGGCCGCCGCCGCCGTGCTGGGGGACGCCCAGGGCCGCCGGAAGGTGGCGGTGGTGGGCGACATGAAGGAGCTGGGCCCCGGCTCCGAGCAGTTCCACCGGGCGGTGGGGGGCTACTTCGCCCAAGCCGGGACGGACCGGCTCATCGCCGTGGGCGACCTGGCCCGGTTCATGGCCGAGGGGGCCAGGGATGCCGGGCTTGGGCAGGCGGACTGGTTCCCCACGCTGGACGCGGCCAGAAACGCCCTGTCCCGGGAGGTGCGGGCGGGGGTGACCATCCTGGTAAAGGCCTCCCGATCCATGGCATTTGAAAAAATCGTGGACTATCTGCTGGCTAACGTGCCGCAATAGGGGGAAGAAAAGAGGGGGACAGCATGGAATTTACAATTAGGGAATATACCGAATACCGGGAAGCGGAGATTCTGCGCCTGTATGAGAGCGTGGGATGGACAAATTACACCGGCAACCCGGGCATGCTGAAAAACGCGTACGCCCATTCCCTGAAAACACTGGGCGCTTACGACGGTGAAACGCTGCTGGGCGTGATCCGGGCGGTGGGCGACGGCTATTCCATCGTTGTGATTCAGGATATCCTGGTTTTCCCGGAATACCAGCGCAAAGGCATCGGTTCCGCATTGATTTCCAAGCTCCTTGCGCTCTATCAAAACGTATATCAAAAAATGCTGCTTACCGATGACACCGAAAGGACGATTCAGTTTTATAAATCTGCGGGATTTGCGATGGATACCGACATCGGATGCAGGGCGTTCCTGAAAGTGTATTGACGCCTGGGGCATCGGTATGCCGGGCAGTGATGCCGGGCGCGGACGCGCCATATTAAGGAGAACATTTACCCATGATTGACATACAGCTTACCGGCCTGGTCAAGGAGTTCGAGGTCGGCAAACGAATTTTGGACGGCTTCTCCCTCCAGATCGACCAGGGGGAGCGGGTGGGCCTGCTGGGCCGCAACGGCGCGGGCAAGACCACCATTTTCCGCATGATGACCGGGCAGATCTACCCCGACGAGGGTACCATTGCCATCGCCCCGGGCAAGCGGCTGGGGCTGATCTCCCAGATCCCGGTATACCCGGAAGGGTATACGGTGCGGGATGTGCTGGACACGGCCTTCGCCCCCCTCCACGCCATGGAGGCGGAGCTTTCCGAGCTGACGGCGAAAATGGCCGACGGGGACGACCCCCAGGTGATGGCCCGGTACGACCAGCTCACCGCCGCTTTTGAGGCCGGGGGTGGATACGACGCCGAGACCCGGCTGAACAAGGTTTGCAACGGCCTGGGCATCGGGGCCGATATGCGCTCGCGCTCCTTTGACGCGCTGTCCGGCGGGGAAAAGACCCGAATCAACCTGGCAAGGCTCATATTGGAGGACACCGACATCCTCCTGCTGGACGAGCCCACCAACCACCTGGATTTGAACGCCACCGAGTGGCTGGAGGGCTATCTGGAGCGGTTCAAGGGCACGGTGCTGGCCATCTCCCACGACCGCTGGTTTTTGGACAAAGTGGTCAAACGGGTGGCGGAAATCCAGGACGGAAAGGCGGAGCTCTACTCCGGCAACTACTCCTTCTATGTGGAGGAAAAGGAGCGCCGGTATCAGGAGCGGCTCAAGCAGTACGAGAAGGAGCAGGCCAAGATCGCCCAGCTGGAGGCCGCGGCGGAGCAGATGCGCCTGTGGGCATTTAAAGGCAACGACAAGCAGTACAAACGGGCCATCAACATGGAGCGGCGCATCGAGCGTATGCGCACCACCGACAGGCCCGCAAAGGAACGCAAGCTGTCCACCCGGTTCGGCGAGCGGGAGTTCCACGGGGACGAGGCTCTGGTGGTCACCGAGCTAAAGAAATCCTTCGGGGCGCGCACCCTGTTCAACCACATTAACCTGGAGGTGGCGGGGGGCGAGCGGATTGCTCTGCTGGGGGACAACGGCACCGGCAAATCCACCTTCATCAAGCTCATCATGGGGGAGGAGGTGCCGGACTCCGGCTCCATCTACCTGGGGCCCTCCGTCCGCACCGGCTACCTGCCCCAGATCATCCGCTTTGACCGGCCTGACCGCAACTTGGTGGACACCATGCTCTACGCCCAGAACTGCACCACCCAGGAGGCGAGGGACCGCCTGGCCGCCTTCAAGTTCCGGGGGGAGGACGTGTTCAAGGAGGTGTCCGCCCTGTCCGGCGGGGAGCAGTCCCGGCTGCGCCTTTGTATGCTCATGGACAGCCGGATCAACCTGCTCATTCTGGACGAGCCCACCAACCATCTGGACATCGACTCCCGGGAGTGGATTGAGGAGGCGGTGGAGGAGTACGGCGGCAACCTGCTGTTCGTCTCCCACGACCGCTA
>CAJUQD010000075.1 GCA_910588105.1 uncultured Oscillospiraceae bacterium
TGCAGCTAAAAAAAGTCGAAATATTTTTTGGTTTTTACTTGACACTTTCTGATGAGGGGATTAGCGGAACGAGTTTAAAAAAGCGCATTGAGTTTCAGCGGCTGATGCAGGACGCGCAGATGGGCCTCTTTGAGATGGTCGTGGTAAAGGACATCTCCCGTGTGGCTCGTAATACAGTAGATTTTCTTCAGAGTATCCGTGTCTTGAAGTCAAGCGGTATCAACGTGGTTTTCATCACAGCCAATATGACGTCATTGGGAGACAGTGAGTTTATCCTCACCATTTTTGGAGCTATGGCTCAGGAGGAAAGCGGAAACCTGTCCAAGCGGGTCAAATGGGGAAAGAAGATCAACGCAAAGAAAGGGCGGGTGCCCCAGCGGATTTTTGGCTATGACCGCATGGATAACTTTACCCTTCAGATCAACCCCATGGAGGCTGAGGTTGTCCGAAAAATTTTCCGTATGTACCTGAAAGAGGGTGCTGGCTGCCGGGGCATCAGCCTTGCCTTGAATGCGGACGGCGCCAAAACAAAATTCGGCTGTGAATGGAACCCTCGAGGCGTCCGACGTATTCTGACAAATCCGATTTACTGCGGCCACTATGTGAACAACAAGTATGAAATTGAAGACTTTTTGACCGGCCATCAGATACGGCTTCCAGCAGAGGAGAACTTTCACCACGAGCGCCCGGACTGGGCTATTATTACAGTGGATGAGTTCAGGTGCGCACAGATTCAGATTGAGGAACGCCGCAGGAAATACAAAACGTTTGATGGACACAGCACTGATTCAAGGTACAGCTCAAAGCATCTGTTCAGTACGCTGATCAAATGTGAACACTGCGGTAAATCATTTTGTAGAAGGAAGTATACCTATGTCAACACCCGGGAGTACTGGATATGCTCGACCAACAGCCAGTATACTGCCGAGCAATGCGACAACCTTGTCAAAATTGAGGAAGCGGAACTGCTCGTTGAGATCCAAACTTATCTCAGCTCACTAATTCTGGATAAAGATCGTTTTGTTCAAGGTGTTCTGTCGGAGGTAGGCAAGCGCCGTTCCGATACACAGGATCAGATCAAGACTGAAGATGTAGAAAAGAAAAGAAAGCGCCTGCTGGCGAAGAAATCCCGCTATCAGGAAATGTACGCAAACGATGTCATGACGATGGCCGAGTTGAAAGAAAAAACGGCGCAAATTGCCAAGGAATTGGTTACGCTGGATGACAGCTTGAAACTGCTGGAGCGATCCATCGCCGCTCAGCGGAATAGCGAAAATTTGGTGAAATTGTACATAATGGAGATTGAGCGGTTTTTAAAGCTGGAAACGGCGACAAACCTCGATTTGCGTCGAATTGTTGAGCAGATTAGCGTAAACAGGGATGGGACTGTTCGGATCATCTTAAAAAAATTAGATGATTTGAATGCCCGCCAAAACCTTCCAAGTTGGTGTCGATGACAAACTCTGTGGACCCCATTATCCTGTCTATGCGCCTGTCCGACCCCTGCGAGCCGCCTGTATGCGCCTGCGGCGATGGGGCGGAGGTGCCTGCGGGCATTGCCGGCTGTTTCCCCGGTGAGCTGAACATGGGGGGCGAGGGCCGGAGGGTGTATGTCACCCTGGGCCAGTTCTCCATCATCCGCCTGGAGCGGGACAGCCAGCTGCTCATCCCCGCCTATGACTACTGCATGCCCAGCAAAGAGTGCACCGCCGGGGGCGGCGAGGAGGATCCCTGCGCCATCTTCCGCCAGGTGCAGTTCCCTGTGGAGGAGTTCTTCCCCCCCAATACCATCACCCCGCCGGAGGGCTGCCAGGATAAGAACTGCTGCCTGTAAGACCGCCGGAACGGGCATTGGCGTTGGAGCGGCGCGGCGTCAGCCGTGCCGCTCCTTAATTTTTCATGAATGCTATTCTCTTTTTAGACAAAACGTGGTAAAATAATTGAAATGATATTCGGCGCAACCCGCCCGAAGGAGGCTCCCATGATGAACTGGAACGCACTGTATCACTGCCTGCGTGAGCGGGCACCGTCCCTGGAGCTGCGCCGTGACGAGCCTATGAGCCGCCATACCTCCTTCCGGGTGGGCGGGCCGGTTCCGATGATGGCTTTGCCCAAAAGCGAGGACGAGGCCCAGCAGGTGATGCAGACCGCCGCGCAGGGGTTTGGCATAAAGGCCTTTTTCATGGGGAAAGGCTCCAACCTGCTGGTGTCCGACCAGGGGGCGGACCTGCTGGTGGTCAAGGCCTGCGACGGCCTGAACCGGCTGGAGCTGCTCCCGGAGGGCGAGTGGCCCGGCCACAGCACCATCCTGGCCGGGAGCGGCGTGTCCCTGGCCCGGCTCTCCAATTTCGCGCTGGAGCACGGCCTGGCCGGGCTGGAGTTCGCCCATGGCATCCCCGGAAGCGTGGGGGGCGGCGTGTACATGAACGCCGGGGCCTACGGCGGGGAGCTGGGGCAGGTGGTATCCAGCGTGTCCTCCGCCGCTTTCCCGGCGGAAGAAGAGATGCGGATGTGGATAGACTCCGGGTTTTCCTACCGCCACAGCCGGTTCCAGGAGCAGGACGAGTTCATCCTGCGGGCCTGTTTTTCCCTGAAACCAGGGGACCCTGCCGGGATCAAGGCCAAGATGGACGACCTGGCCCGACGCCGCCGGGAGAAGCAGCCCCTGGAATACCCCAGCGCCGGGTCCACGTTTAAGCGGCCCGAGCCGGTAAACGGGCAGCCGGTGTACGCAGCCGCCCTCATCGACCGATGCGGCCTGAAAGGACTGACGGTGGGTGGGGCCCAAGTGTCTGAGAAGCATGCGGGCTTTATTGTCAACCGGGGCGGGGCCTGCTGCGATGATATTAGAAAGCTGATGGCCCAGGTACGGGAGCGGGTGTTCCGGGAGACGGGGGTGACACTGGAGCCTGAGGTGCGCTGGTTGGGGAAGGAGGGAGAAGGATGGAATTTCTGATCGTATCGGGCCTGTCCGGGGCGGGCAAGTCTACCGTCATGTCCATTTTGGAGGACAGCGGTTTTTTCTGTGTAGACAATCTGCCCCCGGTACTCATCCCTAAGTTCGCCGAGGTCTGCATGGCGGGCGCGGGGACCTACGAGCGGGTGGCCATGGTGTGCGACATCCGGGGCGGGGAGAATTTCGACGGCCTGTTTGAGGCGATGGAAGCGCTGAAAGCCATGGTGTTCCAGTACAAGGTGCTGTTTGTGGAGGCGGAGGATGCCGTCATTATCAAACGCTACAAGGAGACCCGCCGCAGCCATCCCCTTCTGGATGAGCTGGGCAGCCTCACCCGGGCGGTGGAGCACGAGCGGCAGGTGATGGTGCCGGTGCGTTCCCGTGCGGACTACATCATCAACACCACCACCCTGTCGGTGCGCAAGCTTCGGGGGCAGGTGCTGGACATGTTCGCCCCCAACCGAAAGAGCGTCAGTGAGATGAGCGTAACCGTGACGTCCTTCGGCTTCAAGTACGGCCTGCCGTTGGAGGCGGATCTGGTGTTTGACGTTCGTTTCCTGCCCAACCCCTTCTATGTGGAAGCGCTGCGGCCCCAGACCGGCCTGGACAAGGGGGTGGCAGATTATGTGTTCCAAAGCCCCACCGCCCAGGAGCTGCTGGAAAAGCTGCGGGGGCTGATGGACTTTCTGCTCCCCCATTTTGTGGAGGAGGGCAAGAGCGCCCTGGTGGTTGCCGTGGGCTGCACCGGGGGACGGCACCGCTCGGTGGCGGTGACACACGCGCTGACGCAGTACATCCAATCCCTGGGCTACGCCGCGGGCGAGACCCACCGAGACATGACGAGGGCATGAACATGACTGAAACCAAACGGCGCAAAGGGCCCGCCATTGTGGCCCTGGGGGGTGGGCACGGCCTGTCCGCCATTTTGAGGGGCCTGAAGCTATACACCGACGACCTGACCGCCATTGTCACCGTGGCCGACGATGGCGGCGGTTCCGGGGTGCTCCGGGAGGATCTTGGTATGCCCCCTCCGGGCGATATCCGCAGCTGCATGGAGGCGCTGGCGGACACGGAATCGCTGATGCAGCGGCTGCTGGCCTACCGCTTCCCCGATGGGCGGCTGGCGGGGCAGGCGTTCGGCAACCTGCTGCTGGCGGCGCTGGACGGCATCTCCGACTCCTTTGACCAGGCGGTGGCCCGGATGAGCCAGGTACTTGCCATCACCGGGCGCATTCTGCCGGTGACCAACGCCGATGTGCAGCTGGAGGCCATCTTCGACAACGGATCCAGCGTCCGCGGGGAATCCAAAATTTTTGCCGCCAAAAAGGAGCAGAACTGCCGTATCCATCATGTCAGGCTGCTGCCCGAGCACGCCCCGGCGCTGCCCGCCGCCCTGGAGGCCATCCGGCGTGCGGAGGTCATCCTGCTGGGGCCGGGGAGCCTGTACACCAGCGTCATCCCCAACCTGCTGGTGGACGGCATTTCCGAGGCCATTATGGAAAGCCCGGCCTTGAAAATCTATGTCTGCAACATTATGACCCAGGATGGGGAGACGGAGGGCATGACCGCCCAGGACCATGTGGCGGCCCTTTTGGAGCACGGCGGGCCGGGGATGGTAAACCTGTGTCTGTGCAATTCCGACCCGGTGGGCCGGGAGCTGCTGGAGCGCTATTCCGCCGAGGATGCGGAGCCTATGCGGGTGGATCGGATAGAGATCGAGCTGCTTGGGGCCGAGGTGGTGTACCGCCCCCTGATGGACATGGACTGCGGCTACGCCCGGCACTCGGGGATGAAGGTGGCCCAGGCGGTGGTGGAGCTCTATGAGCAGAGGGCGGACACCAAGATATTCTAGCAGGGCATAAAACTGCTGGGGAAGGGGAGTGAGCCGTCGTGGCCTTTTCCGCTGAAGTAAAGGGGGAGCTGTGCCGTCCCCGCGTCAGCCGCCGATGCTGCGCCCAGGCGGAGGCCTATGGCGTGTTGCTGTTCTGCGGCGCGTTCCACCCCCGCCAGGCCCGGATTGTGACGGAGTGCGCCGCGCTGAAGGAGCGGCTGCCCCTGCTGTTCCGAAAGGCGTTCAAGCTGTCCTTCGACCAAACCCCCGAGCCGGGGGAAGGGAAGGGGGCCTTTCTCATTGAGGATCCGATCAAATTGCAGGCCATCTTTGAGACCTTTGATTTGGAGCGGGACGCCTCGGTGTCCCTGCACATCAACCTGTCTCAACTGGAGGAGGACCACTGCCGGACGGCCTTCCTCCGGGGGGCGTTTCTGGCGGGTGGCTCGGTGACCGACCCCATGAAGGGCTACCATTTGGAGCTGGCCACCTCCCATTACCACGTGGGGCGGGAGTTGCCTGCCCTGCTGCGGGAGGCGGGATTTGAACCCAAGGAGACGCAGCGCAAGGGGAACCGAGTGGTGTATTTCAAGCAGTCCCACCACATTGAGGACTTTTTGACCTACCTGGGGGCACCGGTATCCGCCATGGCGGTGATGAACGCCAAGCTGGAGCGGGACCTACAGGGGAGGGTGAACCGACAGGTGAACTGCGACAGCGCCAACCTGGACAAGACGGTGGCGGCGGCAAGGGAGCAGATTGCCGCCATCGGGCGGCTGGAGGCATCCGGGCGGATGGACGCCCTGCCGGACAAGCTCCGGGAGGCGGCACGGCTGCGGATGGAATACCCGGAGCTGAACCTGGGCCAGCTGGGCGGGCTGTGTGAGCCGGCGGTAAGCAAATCGGCCTTCAACCATCGGATGCGGAAGCTGCTGGAATTGGCGGAGGGAAGCGCGGAGCAGGCGCGAACATGGGAAGAGTGATAACAAATAGGGAACGCTGAATTTTTATAGAAAGATAGAGGTATTTGCCATGTCCTTTACCCATCTGCATCTCCATACCGAATACTCCCTCCTGGACGGCGCCTGCCGCATCGAAAAGCTGGTGGAGCGGGTGAAGGAACTGGGTCAGACCGCCGTGGCCATCACCGACCACGGGGTGATGTACGGTGCGGTGGACTTCTACCGGGCCTGCAAGGGGGCGGGGATCAAGCCCGTCATTGGCTGCGAGGTTTATGTGGCCCCCCGCACCCGGTTCGACCGGGTGCACGAGCTGGACGCGTCCGCCCGGCACCTGGTGCTTCTTTGCCGGAACGAGGAGGGCTACCGAAACCTGAGTTATATGGTGTCCATGGCCTTTACCGAGGGCTTTTACATCAAGCCTCGGATCGACATGGACCTGCTGCGCGCCCACTGCGGGGGCCTCATCGCCCTGTCCGCCTGCCTGGGGGGGGAGATCCCCCGGCGGCTGCGCGCCGGCGACTACCAGGGGGCGAAGGCCCACGCCCTGGAGATGCGGGAGCTGTTCGGCGAGGACGGATACTACCTGGAGATCCAGGACCACCACCTCCCTGAGCAGCAGGCGGTCAACGCGGGCATCCTGCGCCTCAGCGGTGAAACCGGCATTCCCCTGGTGGCTACCAACGACTGCCATTACCTCACCCGGGAGGATGCCGCCATGCAGGACGTGCTCATGTGCGTCCAGACAGGCAAGCTGGTGGAGGACACCGAGCGGATGCGGTTTGAGACCCAGGAGTTCTTTGTGAAAAGCGAGGAGGAGATGCGCGCCCTCTTCCCCAACTGCCCCCAGGCCATCGACAATACCCGGAAGATTGTGGAGCTGTGCGATGTGGACTTCCACTTCGGCACCTACCACCTGCCCGAGTTCAAGCTGCCCCGGGGGGAGACGGACGGGGATGCCTATTTTGAAAAGCTGTGCTGGCAGGGCTTTGCCCTGCGTTATCCGAACGGCGGGGAGGAGCTGAAGGACCGGCTGCGGATGGAGATGGGGGTCATCCGCCAGATGGGGTTTGTGGACTACTTCCTCATTGTGTCCGACTTCATCGGCTACGCCAAGGAAAACGGCATCCCGGTGGGCCCGGGCCGCGGCTCCGGGGCCGGGTCCATGGTGGCCTACTGCCTGCGCATCACCGACGTGGACCCCATCAAGTACGGCTTGATCTTCGAGCGCTTTCTGAACCCCGAGCGGGTGACCATGCCCGATATTGACATTGACTTCTGCATCCGGCGGCGGCAGGAGGTTATTGACTATGTGTCCCGGAAGTACGGCGAGGACCACGTGGTGCAGATCGTTACCTTCGGAACCATGAAGGCCAAGGCCGCCATCCGGGACGTGGGGCGGGTTCTCAACTTCCCCTATGCCGAGGTGGACAACATCGCCAAGCAGGTGCCCTTCGACATCAAAATGACCCTGGATAAGGCGCTGGTACTGTCCAAGGGGCTGTCGGACCTCTATAACGGGGACGAGCGGGTTCGTGAGCTGGTAGATATGGCCCGGAAGATCGAGGGGATGCCCCGCAACGCCTCCACCCACGCCGCCGGGGTGGTCATCACCAAGCGCCCGGTATACGAGTACGTCCCCCTGGCCACCAACGACGGCCAGCCGGTCACCCAGTACACCATGACTACAATCGAGGAGCTGGGCCTGCTGAAAATGGACTTTTTGGGCCTACGCAACCTGACGGTGCTGGACGACGCGGTCAAGATGGTTCAAAAGCGGCAGCCCGGTTTCCGGCTGGAAGATATCCCGGACGACGACATGGAGGTCTACCAGATGCTGTCCGACGGGCGCACCTCCGGCGTGTTCCAGATGGAGTCGGCGGGGATGACGGGGGTGTGCGTGGGCCTCAAGCCCAAGAGTATTGAGGACATCTGCGCCATCATCGCCCTGTACCGCCCCGGCCCCATGGACTCCATCCCCAAATTTTTGGCCTGCGCCCAGAACCCGGCCCTGGTCACCTACAAGCACCCGGCGCTGGAGCCGATTTTGTCCAACACCTATGGCTGTATTGTCTACCAGGAGCAGGTCATTGAGATCTTCCGAAAGCTGGCGGGGTACTCCCTGGGCCAGGCGGACATGGTGCGCCGGGCCATGAGCAAAAAAAAGGAGAAGGACGTGCAGCGGGAGCGGGAGTCCTTCATCCACGGCGATCCCGCCCGGAATATCGCCGGGTGCCTGGCCGGCGGCATCCCAGAGGCGGTGGCCCAGTCCATCTACGATGAGATTAACGACTTTGCCCACTACGCCTTCAATAAGTCCCACTCCCTGGCCTATGCCATCGTCGCCTACCAGACGGCTTGGTTCAAATACCGCCATCCCCGGGAGTATATGGCGGCCCTGCTCACCTCGGTGCTGGACTCCCAGGGCAAGGTGGCGGAGTATATCGCCGAGTGCAAGGACGGCGGCATCGCCCTGCTCCCCCCGGATATCAACGAGTCCGGCGCGGCCTTCACGGTGTCGGGGGAGAACATCCGCTTCGGGCTGGCGGCGCTGAAGGGGGTGGGGGTGGGTTTCACCAACGCCGTGCTGGCCGAGCGGGAGAAGGGCGGGCCCTTTGTGTCCTTCCCCGAGTTCTGCGCCCGGATGTTTGACAGCGACCTGAACAAGCGGGTGTTGGACAGCCTGATCCGCTCGGGCTGCTTCGACAGCCTGGGCTGCCGCCGCTCCCAGCTGATGAAGGTGTACGAGACGGTTGTGGACTCCATCGCCCGGGACCGCAGAAAGAACCTGGAGGGCCAGTTCGACCTGTTCGGCGGAGGCGGGGAGGGGATGTCCGTGCCCACGGTCATCCTGCCGGACATCCCGGAGTTCTCCCCGGCGGAGCTGATGGCCATGGAGAAGGAGACTACAGGGCTCTACCTCTCCGGCCACCCCATGGACGAGTACCGTAGGCAGGCCCAGAAGTACGGCGCGGTCCCCATCGCCGCGGTGATGGCGGCGGGGGAGGAGGGAGGCCCTTCCCGGTATGGGGATGGGACCAACGTCACCCTGGCGGGGGTGGTGGCGTCGGTGCGCACCAAAACCACCAAAAACAACACCCTCATGGCCTACGTGATGCTGGAGGATGCCACCGGTTCTATGGAGCTGCTCTGCTTTTCCCGCACGCTGACGGAGAGCGGGGCCTACCTGAAGGCCAACCTCCCCGTGGCGGTGTCCGGACGGGTGTCCGTCCGGGATGAGAAGGCACCCCAGCTGATGGTGGACCGGGTGATTCCCCTGGGCAGCGCGCCCCGGCGGACGGAAGGGGAACAGGTGCTCTGGGTGCGCCTGCCCGACGGCGGCGAGTCCTTCAACTGGTTCAAAAAGCTGCTGAATATGTTCCCCGGGGAAAACCCCGCCGTGGTCTATCTGGCGGACAGCAAGAAAAAACTCCAGACCCACTGTATCCTCCACGACGCCCTGCTGGCGGAGCTGCGGGAGACTTTGGGGGAGGCCAGCGTGGTGCTCAAGGAGAAGTAGGCGCGCAATGATCCAAGGAGACGCTATGAAAGAGAGAAGAGTTCAAAGCAAAATCGGCAAGCTGCTGTTCCACCGCATGGGCATTGTGGCGGTGCTGATTATCGCCCAGATCGTGCTGTATATGGCCGGGCTGGTGGTACTGCGGGACAGCGTATACTTCGACCGTGTGGAGTGGCTGTTTCTGGTTTTATCGGTGCTGGCGGCCATGTGGATTGTGGGCAGCCGGAGCAACCCCGGCTATAAAATAGGCTGGCTTATCATTGTGCTGGGGCTGATGCCCTTCGGGTCGCTGGCCTACCTGCTGCTGGGCGGCAACCACCTGTCCGCCTTCAACCAGCGCCGCCTGCGCTCCATGGAGCGGAAGATCCGCAAAAACCTGGGGGGCGAGTGCGGCCGGTCCGCCTGCCTGGGCGAGCTGATGGGGGAGGACGCGGCCTGTATGGCCCACTACCTGGAGCAGACTACCCACTGCCCTGTCTACGGCAATACCCGCACCAAATACTATCCCCTGGGCGACAACTGCTATGACGATATCCTCTCCGCCCTGCGGGAGGCCGGGCGGTATATCTTCATCGAGTACTTCATCATCGAGGAGGGCAAGCTGTGGAACTCGGTGCTGGACATTCTGCGGGAAAAGGCAGGGCAGGGGCTGGAGGTTCGGGTAATCTATGACGATATCGGCTCCATGGCCACCCTGCCGGGGGATTACCCCGCCCGGCTGGAGCGGATGGGGGTACACTGCCGGGTGTTTAACCGCTTTGTGCCGGTGGTGTCCCTGCGGCAGAACAACCGGGACCACCGCAAGTATATGATTATCGACGGGCAGGTGGCCTTTACCGGCGGCATCAACATGGCGGACGAGTATATCAATGTCAAGCGGCGCTTCGGCCACTGGAAGGATTCCGCCATCCGGCTGGAGGGGGACGCAGTGTGGTCTATGACGGTGTCCTTCCTGGCCATGTGGGACTTTACCCACAGCGAGGAGGAACACTTTACCCCCTTCCGCCCCGGACCCGCCCAAGGCGGCGCCCAGGGCTATGTCCAGCCCTACCATGACTGCCCCTGGGACAATGAGGCGGTGGGGCAGTCGGTGTATCTCAACCTCATTTACCGGGCCAAGCGGTACGTGTATATCACCACGCCCTATCTGGTCATCGACTACTCCCTCACCATGGCGCTGACCAGCGCCGCCAAGTCGGGGGTGGATGTGCGCATCATCACCCCCCACATCCCGGACAAAAAGACGGTATTTGAGATGACCCGCTCTTATTACGAGGAGCTGCTGGAGGCGGGGGTGCAGATTTTTGAGTATGAGCCGGGGTTCATCCATTCCAAGAACTTCGTGGTGGACGACCTGTGGGCCACCGTAGGCACGGTGAACCTGGACTACCGCAGCATGTTCTTGCATTTTGAAAACGGTGTGCTGCTCTACGGTACGCCCTCTGTCCACCACATCCGGGACGATTTTTTGGATACCCAGACCAAGAGCCTCATGGTTACCTTGGAGGTGTGCCGGTCTATCTCCCTGCCCCATCGGACACTCCGGGATCTGCTGCGGCTGTTTGCGCCGCTACTGTAAGAGCCTGTTTAAAATCTTTTGACAAAAATGGCGGAGTGGAAGATAATAGG